>CAMLMF010000142.1 GCA_946480995.1 uncultured Bdellovibrio sp.
GTGGTGGTCGCAGGGCAATCGTATCTGCTCAGTAAAACAGTCAGCGCCGAAGCCGCGATCTGGGATGATAACTCGTCTTTAGGTGATAAGTCCGAGCTGCAGGGGTTAAAGCTTGAGACCCTTGATGAACTTGAAGCGATCTTTAAGTCGCACATCAATGATTTTGATCGTGTGGCGACGGCCCTTGGGCGCTCACAGACGACGGATGCTTTGTTATTAAGGATGCTGGCCTTCGAAGAAAGGCATCGCGCTCGAAAAACGGGCTTGGCACTTTCACTGAGTGATTCAAGAACTCTGGTTGGTACCTTGCGCGCAAAAAAAGATGATTTAGAAATATCTTTTATGCGCGAAGCTGCGCAAAGGTCCTCACGTGTGCATACAAAGCTTATGCAAGAAAAACTGATCGGCAGAAGTGAACTTGATGTTGCCAATTGGATTGAAGCGCAATTCATGCTGGAAGGCATGCAGTGGACGGCTTATGAAACTATCGTTGGCACTGGCGAACGAAGTGCCTTGCTGCACGCGCGCGCCACTGAAAAAATCATTCAAGAAGGTGACATCATCGTGATTGATGCGGGTGGGGAGTGGAAAGGCTATTGCGCCGATATCACTCGGGCTGTGCCTGCCGGAAAGAAATTTTCAGATCAGCAAAAGATGTTTTATACGGCCGTTCTGAAGGCGCAGATGGAAGTGATCAAAAACGTCCGCGCTGGTGAAACTTTGCAAAACCTGCACACGCTAGCGCAACAAGCCCTGCAAGAATCATTGCGTGAACAGGGATATGCTAAAGATGTTTCGCTAGAAAAAATTAAACAGCTCATGCCACATTCAACATCGCATTGGATCGGTAAAGATGTCCACGACCCATCACGGTACTTGGATGACGCTGGCAATGCGATCAAGTTGGAAGCGGGCATGACTTTCACCGTTGAACCAGGCCTTTATGAAAATGGTATTGGCGTGCGAATCGAAGACGATGTTCTGATCACTGAGACTGGCTATGAAGTCCTATCATCGGTAGCAAAGGCGATTGAGGAAGTAGAAGAATTGCGTTCTCGGATATAACTCCCATGGACGGAATTAAAATCCGGATCTCAGACATTTTTTACCATGTTTAAATAAGCGATGTTTTAAGTTGATAGAGATCTTGCAAAAAACAAAAAAATCCCAGGAAGGGATTTTTTCGCGTCAGCCCCGAAGGGGTTGAGGGCAGGAGCCCGAAACAAAAGCGGCCTCAAAAGACCGCTTTCTTATGGACGAGAGATTCCTTTAATAAAGGAGGCTCTCTATGAAAAGTAACCCCAACCAGGATACTTTTCGGCAGTGGACCAAAATTCTTAAGCTCATTTTGCTGGTAATAATATTATTACTCAGCTGTTGTAGCTAAAGACGCTAGACTATCCATAAGGCTTAAGACAACTATTTTGTAAGCTAAACTCGTGGGCGGAGTCGGGCTTAAAACTCGGAACTCATATCAGGGAAGAAGAGCGGCTTTTGAGGCCACTCATCACAAAAACGGATTCCCGCGCTTTTTAATCTCGCCTTCAATCGCCGCTTGCATCTTTTCTTGAATATCCTGAGCAATCTCATGCATCAGTTCAGAATCGTTCACGGCAGAAGCTTTGTAAGGCAGATAAATCGGTTCTAAAAAACGAATGCGCCATTTCGCAGGCAGCGGAATGATATTCAAAGGCAACGGGATCACGGAGCCTTTTAAAAACTTCGTGAATTTTAATTTTTTTAAATTTATATGCGTTTCTTCCGCCCCCAAAATCACCACGGGTACAATGGGGCATTGGGCTTCTAAAGCCATGCGCACGAAACCGCGACGGAATTCTTGCAATTGGTAACGCTCGGAAGTGGGTTTGAAGTTTCCTTGTTCTCCCTCTGGGAATAAAACAATGGCGTTGCCTTTTTTTAGTGCGTTCAAACCATTTTCGTAAGTTGCTTCAGTAAAACCCATTTTTTGTGCGGGGATGCCGGTTGTTTCAGTCAAAAACCAAAAGTGATGGGTTAAAACGCGCGGTACACGTTTGGCTTCTTCTTGAACTATGTGCCCCAAAAGAAATGCATCAAACCCGGTATAGCCAGAATGATTTGGAGCAATCACCACTGCGCCTCGTCGAGGAATGTTTTCAACGCCTTCGATCTCTAAACGGAAGTATTTGCGCAGGATTTCCAGAAGAAAACGCGGCAAAACACGAAAAATAAGAGTGTCCTTATCTAGGTTGCGCAGGCCAAATATTTTTTCGTTGGGTTTTTGCAGGAAATTCTTCATGATTAGAAAGTCTACCCTCGAATTTGGAGTGTTTATGTCTTCTTCTTTTATCATGGCTATCGACCAAGGGACAACCAGCTCACGGACTTGCATTATCAATCAAGCCGGAGGTCTTGTCTCTGAAGCGCGCGAAACTTTCAAGCAGATTTTTCCAAAACCAGGGTGGGTGGAACATGACCCTGAAGATATTTGGTACTCAACACAAAGATCAATGCGCTTGGCCCTGGAAAAAGCCGGCATCAATGGTTCACAGATCCGTGCGATTGGGATTACCAACCAACGCGAAACGGTGATGGTGTGGGATGCAAAATCAGGTAAAGCCATTCATAACGCCATCGTGTGGCAGTGCCGTCGCACCCAAGAAATTTGTGAAAAACTTAAAAAAGCCAAAAAAGAAAAAATGATCACGGCTAAAACGGGGTTGGTTTTGGATCCGTATTTTTCTGGCACAAAGATTCAGTGGATTTTAAAAAATACAGCGGGGGCTCTAGCCAAAGCCAAAACGGGGGATCTGAAGGCTGGCACCGTCGACACTTTCTTGCTGTGGAAGTTGACCGCAGGAAAGTCTCATAAAACCGATGTCAGCAATGCCTCGCGTACGATGTTGATGAACATCCACAACGGTTGGTGGGATGAAGAGTTGCTAAAACTTTTTGGAATTTCCGAAACGCTGCTGCCAGAAATTTGTCCATCGAATGCGGACTTCGGGCGCACCTCGGGGCTTGGCTTTATGCCGGATGGAATTCCTATCACGGGGATGATCGGGGATCAGCAGTCGGCTCTTTTTGGTCAAGCTTGTTACGATGTGGGGGCTGCGAAATGCACCTTTGGTACCGGCAGTTTTCTATTGTTAAACACCGGAAAAAAAGCGGTGAAGTCAAAAAACAAATTACTGACGACAATTGCCTGGAAATTGAAAAACCAAGAAATGACTTACGCCCTAGAAGGCGGAGCTTTCGTGTGTGGGGCTGCTGTGCAATGGCTGCGTGATGGTTTGGGTTTGTTTCAGAAATCGGCCGATGTGGAGACTTTGGCAAAATCTGTGGAAAGCACGGACGGCGTTGAATTCATTCCAGCACTGACGGGGCTAGGAGCCCCACATTGGCAACCTGAGGCCAGGGGAGTAATTTGTGGTCTGACTCGCGGAACAACAAAAGCGCACATTGCGCGCGCAACTTTAGAAGCCATGGCTTTGCAAAATGTCGACATCTTAGAAACTATGCAAAAAGATCTTGGTAAGAAACTAAAGACAGTGCGTGTGGATGGCGGAGCGGCGGCTAATGATTTATTAATGCAATTGCAAGCGGACTATTGTGGTGTGAACGTCACTCGGCCTACCAATTTAGAAACCACGGCCCTGGGCGCTGCATTTATGGCGGGTTTGGGTTGTGGTTTTTGGAAAGACATCAAAGAAATCCAAAAAGTTTGGAAAGTAAATAAAGAGTTCAAAGTTAAGATGTCAGCAAAGCAGCGCAAAGAGCGCCGCAAGCGTTGGGAAACGGCTTTGGAGAAAGTCTAATGAGTGCGGTGAATGGCGAACAGACAATTTTTAAGAAAGTCGCTATTTCAGAAAAGAAAATGCTCTTTCGTGAATTGGCTGCAGACAAAGCGCAAATTGCTGTGAAGGGCGCTTTGTCGGAAGACATCTTTCATTTGGTTGCAGTACAAGTTGAAAAAGATGAGACCTTGTTGTGCCATTACACGGCCGATTCAACGGGGCTGGTTGCTCCGCAAAAAGTGGTGATTAATTTTCCCTTCAAAGCCGAAAGATATTTTCTGCAAACCGAAGTTCAAATTGAATCTGGGAAAATAATGCTGAAGATTGACGGCGAATTATTTCAACTGCAGCGCAGAGCCAATGCGCGCTTGGATATTCCTGATGAATACTCTGCAACATTCATTCTCAGTCAGCATGGCGGATCTAATTATTTTATTGAGTGTCGGGTTAAAGACGTCAGTGCGGGCGGCTTTAAGATGCAGTACTTTGGCGATCAGCCAATTGTGCAAAATGGTGATATTTTAAAGGGGACATTGAGGATCGGCATCCGCAGACCTTTGGAATTTTCTGTCGAGGTGAGGTTCGTGCAAAAGACAGAAAGCGAGGGTGTGGTGAAGCAGGTGTGCGGAGTGCAATTTAAAAACATCACACATCTTATGGAAAATCGTTTGCTCAGCTTGATGATGGATTTGCAGCGCGAACTTTTTTTAAAATTTTCTTAAAGCTAAAACGCGGCGGTCATCGCCTCTTCTTGATATAATTGTTGTTTCTTTATGAGATTTGCATTGGCGAGCCTTTAAAACCCGCTATTAAGTTGATATCATTTTGGATTGATGGGGAAGGGGTACCTGTGTCCAAAATTTTGCTCCGCTGGGTTTCTGGCTGTCTGATTGCGCTTCAAGTATTTGCATTTCAAAATTGCTCTCAATTTGAAGGTCTAAAGGAAACACTCGGAACCGAGCTCAGTTCTGCAGATTCAAATTCGCTGGAAAGTTCTGAAGATCTTTTACCAGATCCTGGCTTTCAAATACCCCGCTTAAAGGTTCATGCCGGAAAAATCGAAAACTCGATGCCAAAGATCGAGCTTCCACATATGGAGCTGGCTCCTTATGAAGTTTCCGGTTGGGCGCTGACGCAGTGGCGGAAACAAGTGTACATCATGCCTTCAGATATCAAGGTCGCTAACGACGTTGATCCCGTTTTAGGAAAGGCATCTTACGCGATGAAGTCCAGCTCGGCAGAGTCCGAAATTAAAATGTTTAAACATCCAAGTAACGGCGGCTTTGTTTTCGAATTGACGGGACGACAAGGTTGGTTGGCTCACGGTGGCGGAAGCAATGTGTTTATTTCGGCGGACGTACGTTCGGATCGTAAAAACACCTTTGATAGCAAAATCACATTGTCGTTAGACTCTAAGCTTGTCACGGCCCAGGCCGTAGAAAGTGTTTCAGGAGCGAATGCAGATGGTTCTGTGGTGGGGCAGTATTTTTCTGGCTTCACGGTTTCTTATGAAGACCCTGCGGGGCGTTTGCCACGAACCGGGCTTTTTATACAGATTCACCATGCTGATACGAGAGGGCGCTTAGGAAGTGAGTACCGTGGTTGTTATCCGCACAATGGCTATCAAGAAATTGTCTATAGCACTACGTTGTCTGGGGATCACTATTACTCCTCTGTTTCAGGGGCGAATGAACCTCTTTCACGTAAAGAGTTTGATGTGAATCGATATCTTTGTGAAGCTCTGGCCCGCGACTTTAACTGTGTCGACGACAATGGTGTGCGTTCGAAAAGAAACTTCAAAGAATACGGTCAAAACCTTTCGCACTGGAAGGTCGGGTCGTACTATACAGGTTTAGAAACTCAGGCTGGCTTTGGCTCGGCGACAGTCCCATCAGCGCCAAGAGGCCAAACAGAAATGAAAGTGCAGTTGGCTAATGTTCGTCTGACCAGAAATAAATCTGTGACGTATAAGTCGTGCGAGGATTACCTAAAGGGCCAACAGGTGCCAGTGGAGCAGCCAGCACCAGCAACAACACTAACGCCAACTCCAACTCCAACAACTGCGAGTTGCGCAACGGGGACTTTTAAAAGTGGCAGCCAGTCGGTTGAGTATCGATGTGGATGCGGAGTTCCTGCTGAGCAGGGATGGGTTCCGCAAGCTAATCAATGCTATCACCGAGTGATCAAAGAATCTTTCTTTTGTAATGCCAGCAAAAAGACCTACTATCGCTGTAACACCACCAATCCTGGAGACGGATGGGTGGATGTTGGTGGAGGTTGCTATCACCTGGGATCCAAAGAAGATTGCTCGCCCTAATTAGCGAGCGCTCGAGAAAAAAATTTTGGTGTCACAATGCCTGGCACACTTCTTGGTAAGAGGACATTCGTCTTAATATCAAGGAGACTTTATGAAACTACCTATTTTATCGACTTTGCTTGTGGCTGTTACCTTGCTGCAAGCTCCCTTTGCTTATTCACAAGTGCGTCCCGATGATCGTCGCGGCGAAAAAGGCGGAGACCGTGAAGAGCGCGGTGAGCGCGGCGGTGGAGGCAGTTCAACACCACCTCGCTATGAACCCGGTGGCGGCGCAAAACCAGGCAGAGAGGATCGTCCGTCAACTCCACATCGTCCTGAGCCCGTTCGTCCGACACCACGCCCAGATCGTGATCACAATGATCGCCCAGGGCATAATCCAAACCCCGTGCGCCCAACGCCTCGTCCTGACCGTGGCGATGATCGTCCTTATAATCCGCCGTACAATCCTCCGTACACGCCGCAACCAAATCCATATCCGGATTATCCAACGTATCCGACGTACCCAGATTACCCAACGTACCCGGATCGTCCATCATATCCTCCAGGAAATTCTTACGAAGACAGATACACTTCCGTGGTTGTGTTTGAAAACGTAACAAGAAGACTGCAAG
>CAMLMF010000143.1 GCA_946480995.1 uncultured Bdellovibrio sp.
GCTTTAAGACTTGCGCAAATCCTGCGCTTGGGACTTCACCAAAAAGGCTACAAACTTCTAAATCCCTTTGGTTTAAAAGCTGTGTCCCCGATGGTAAACTTCGTACCGACACAGGAAAAAAGTCTGACGGATATCACAGAAACGCTATCGCAGAACAAGATAAACTTCGCGTTGCGCGGCGGTGGTATTCGTTTGTCTCCGCACGCTTTTAATACGGAGTCAGAAATTGCGACTGTTTTAAGTTTGCTATAGGAAACGATGTTAAAAGAGCTTTTCTTCGTCTATGACCAAAAATCTGCTGGCGGCTTGGTGCCGTATTTGAACATCGCAAACCAGTGTTTTCGTTTTTCTTCCGAGTGGATATCTAAGGCGCGCATAATTTCTAAAGTAAATTCGAGCGGACCAATGCCTGTAGCGGTGATTAGATTTCTGTCTTGCACAGCAAGTTGATTTAAATAATTTTTCTCGCCTTTGTACGACGGATTTATCTTTTTTAAGAACTCTAAATCATTGCTGGTGTGCTTGTGATTATCTAAAAGTCCAACACGTCCCAAAGCCACCGTCGCAGCACAAATAGCAGCAAGCAACGTTCCTTGATTCAAAAGTTGTCCAGTAAGAGCTAAAACTTTTTGGTTCTTTGCTGGATCAACCCACCCGTCACTTCCAATTAAAACCAGACCTTGGATATCACTGATCGCAACATCGTCTAACGCGGCATCAGGGGTCACTTTTAATCCGCCAATGGATGTCACAGGTTTGCCAGATTCAGAAACTGTGATGAACGGTCTTTTATTTTCGACAAGCTCAGGCATCAAGTAAGCGCCTTCCCAGTCTGCGAAACCTTCAGGTAAATAGATCACTAGTTTTTTAGACATTCGTGCCTCCGGGAATTTTAGAATTTCACTTCTTCAAATAGTCTTCTTTTAAAAACCCATAGACCACAAGATCGACAAACTTACCGTTCTTGAGGACTTCTTGCTTCGTCAGGCCTTCTTTTTCCATACCGATTTTTTGCATGATCCGACCAGAACCCGGATTATCATACATATGGCGAGCAGTGATTTTATTAAGATTTAAAACTTTAAACGCAAACTCGGTCACTTTTATTGCGGCTTCAGTGCCAATTCCCTGATTCCAAAAATCTGCACCAATCCAGTACCCAAGTTCTGCACGTCGATGGTTTTTATTGATGGCAAGACTTATACAACCAACAAGCCTGTTATCCTTTAAAGACTCAATGGCCCATTGCAAGGCAAGACCTTTTTCAGCGTCTGCATTGTGGGAACTGATCCAAGCTTCAGCTGCTCCATCGAGATAAGGATGCGGGATTGTTAACGTAGTTGCAGCCACGCGAGGATCGCCCGCTTGGCGCTGGACTTCTTTTGCGTCAGATAAAATAAAAGGGCGCAGTTTGAATTTACTTGTTTGTAGAACAGGAGCTGAACTGAGTGGACTCATAGACATCCCTTAAAAAGTTAATAGGATCTCATCATGGGCCTTGGGGGATGTAAAACGCTAACGCCTGCGGTCAGGTGGACGAGGGAAATGAAAGACGCGTTTTTGTTACTTGAATCGCCAGAAGTGTTGAATCGATCTGATCTTGGGGGGATTTTTTATGCTGGCGAATAATTAAAGTCTCTTCAAACAAGATCAAAGCCTCAGAGTATTTATTTTGATCAAAAAGATTCTTGCCCGCGTGTTGAAGGGCGAAGTCTAGGTACTCTTCCGCATCTCTGTTTGATCTGCAGATTTGCAGGACTTCTTTAAAAATTTCACCGCTGCCTTTAAAATCTTTTTTCCATTGCAGCACATGACCCAAGCGAATCTTTTGCACGACTTCCATTTGGATACCAAGACGATGGCTCCGCACCAGTCGCAAAGCCTCTGTCAGTTTTTCTTCGGCTGAGTTTAGCAGCAATAATGTTCTGAAATGCACCCCAAGGGGGCCTAATATTCGAACTCGAGCACGTGGATTGGTGACTGTTTTAAGGGATTCTTCTAGCTCGACCGTGTAAGCTTTCAGACCTTCTGGATCTTTAGGAACGTCCCGTAAATTTTCGTCGAAGTAATACTCGCTTCTGCTATCCATAAAGCAAATGTCGATCGCTGGGGTTTTCTTGTCAAACTTTCGCGGCACTTAACACAACTGCAAAATAAAAAACCCATACCTTTTGGGGTATGGGTCTTAAGTTATACGCTATAACTGTATTGACTAGCGAACTTCAGCGCAAGAAGACTCGCCTAAGTATGTTTCCTGACCTGTAGTACGAACATGACTTAAAGCCGCAGTTCCTTGGGTTTCATTGTAAAAAGCTTTAAAAGTGCCGGCGCCATTACCTGTAAATGGACCGCTAAGACGATATACTTTTTGCGGAACAAAGGTTTCTAAAAAGCCCACGCTGTCCAATTTCAATTCTGAACGCGTACCGATCGTATCTACAACTGCAGTCTTTGTGTCCATATAAAGTTCTAATTGATAGTGCGCGATATTTCCTAGGAAGTTAGCGCAAACAACTGTTTTAGCCATGGCCTGAGACGACCCAAGTACACCTAACAATAAAAGCATTTTCATAAAATTCTCCTAGAATTTATTTCGTTTTAATTTTGTGAATCGGTTTTTAACACACAACTTTAAAACGCTTTGTTAGGATTGAAATTTAGGAAAAAATATAAGTATGTTAAAACCTTCGACAGTGGTGGGACCGCCAGGCCCTAGTGCCCATCCGAATCTAAACCGAGTTCTTTAAGGGCTCCAACTAAGGCCTCTTTCTTCCACTCTACCGTATGGGAAGCGACTTCATCACATGGAACCCACTTGAATTTTGCAAATTCCTCTGTGGGGGTTAGCGTGGAAATATCAAGATCACTGCCATCAAGAACAAAGTAAATGTGTTCTTGTCCTAAAAACTTGGTGTCTTTAAATAGTCCCGAAGGCCAGTCGTATGGAATATACTCTTTTGTCTGACTTAAGATTAGTGGCAATGAAATGCCGATCTCTTCATGCAGTTCACGTTCTAGGGTTTCAATGATGGTTTCATCATTTTCCGATCCCCCTTGGGGAATTTGCCATTGTCCGGATTGCTTTGCGCGCTCTCCGAGCAAAATCTGCTGTCTATCTTTGGATAAGATAATAATCGCGACTCCACGACGGTATTTAGGAACGTTGGCAATGGATCTGTCCATTTTAAAGCATTCAACTTTAACTCCACCCATCGTGATATAAAGAACGTCGCCGCTTTGTTGAAATCCACGACTTTGATAAAAAGCCTTTGCTGTTTTTGTTGCATAAAGTGTTACTTTATCAAAACCACGACGTTTGCATTCATGCAGAATTAAAGCGACAAGAGCTTTACCCAAACCTTTACCAACAACTTCTGGTACGAAATACAGACCGGCGATTTCAGCTTCAATCTCTGTCGTGATTTTTAAATGTCCAAAGCCATAGACATTGTCCTGATCGTCAGCAACAACCCAGACATGATCACGGTCTATGGTGTCGCACCAACGCTGCTCTTGAAAGTCTCGTCCCGACCAAGCAGATATTTGTTCGGGCGTATAATCCTTGGAGCACACCTCTCGAATCGAACGTCGGTGAGCTGCAATGATCTTGGTAGCGTCTTGATGCTGGGCTTTACGAATTTTAAGGTTCATCATCCAAGCATCGGGGGATTTTTTAATAAGAGCAACGACATCTTTTATTTGCGGGTAATTTCACTAATGCGGGCCTCAATAAAACCCACTCGAAATCCCAAACTCGTCACATCCATAGAGCTAGCAGGGGAGAACATCTCATCACTCCCCTCTTTACCCTAAAAGCCTGCGACATTCCCGACCTTGCGGTCTTCGTTTCCTAGATCTTCATCAAAAGGAATAGCGGGCTTGGAATCTTTCTTTGAAACAATCGGGTTCACTGTAGGTTTATGCACTGGCTTAGAATAAACCAAAGGAGCTTTTCTTTGCGAAGTGATTTCAACCTTTTTTCCATAAATAACATCGCGAAGTTCTTGAACTGTGCCCGCTAAAGATTCCCCTTGTTGGGCCATTTCTTCAGAGGATGCAGAGACCTCTTCTGAGGAAGCCGCGTTACCTTGAGTTGCTTGATCTAAAGCATTCATGGCCCGAGATATTTGTTCAAGACCATGAAGCTGCTGTTCGCTGCCATTAGAGATCTCAGTATTTAAATCCGCCACCTTTTTCACAGAGCTTAAAATTTCTTTTAAGGCATTGCCGCTGGTATTTGCGATCTTAGCACCATTTAAACTTTTATCGACATTGGCCTTGATCAAAGAAGAGATATCTTTCGCTGCCGTGGCGCTTCTTTGCGCAAGGGTTCTAACAGCATCTGCAACCACAGCAAAACCTTTCCCTTGCTCTCCAGCTCTTGCTGCTTCTACGGCTGCATTAAGAGCTAAAAGGTTCGTCTGGAATGCAATATCATCGATCACGTTAATGATGTCTTCAATCTGCTTTGAGCCCGCGGCCATTTCAGACATCGATGCAATAAGTTTTGAAATCTCGACTTCACCAACCTCTGCTGATTCTTTGGATTTCTGCGAAAGGATATTGGCTTCTTTTGCATGGTTCGTATTTAATTTAACCATACTGGTAAGCTCCTCTAAAGAAGCCACGGTTTCTTCTAAGGAGGCTGCCGCTTCCGTCGATGCCGTAGATAGCTGCGTACTAGCTGCAGACATTTGATTTGCACCAGTTCTGGTTACTTCAGCTGAGCTAGAAATAGAATCCGCAATTCCTCGGAGCGTTCGCGATAGAGATTCAGAGAATATAAAGCCCATCGCAGCGCCCAATAAAGCGCCGCAAGCTATCCAAATCAGGGTCATAGTTTCGCTAGACGCAGCCGTGCTTGCTGCCTCGGCCGTTTCAAGCTTGATTTCTTGGTCATGGAACTCTAATAAGTTCTTTGTGGCTTCCATGAAGGCACCTGCCGTTTTAGGGCAATCACCAAAAAAGATCTCAATCATTTTTTGCTTATCTTCGGCCGACCCCTTGTGTAAAGCTAAAACACGGCCGCCAACCGCAACGAAGTCTTCCCACGTTTTGGTTTGTTTGTCATAAAGGTCCTTTTGGCCTGGCGTGAAACCTAAAGCTTCATAGGCTTTTTTCTCTTCCGCAATCTTACCAAGATCCTCGAGTACCTTTTTTTCGATGCGTTCGACTTCATCCGCCGGCACTCCGGGCAAACCAAGATTGCGCAGATTCATACGAATTGCCAAAAAGTATTCATACGACTTATTAATGTGGTATTGCTTTGGCAGCGTGGTATTTACAAGTGAAGAGTACATCTCTGTGATTTTATGACTTGATAGATAGTCTTTGCCGCCGATCGCAACAATCACCGTTATAAAGAACCCGCACAACAACACCAATTTCATTTTCAATGTCAGACGTTTCACAGTCTCTTCCCTTCACACAAATAAGCGCACTGCACCACTCACATATGAGAAATATCGGGAATTGATTGTGTTAGCTTAATACGCCTTTTCATTACAAAAAAAATGTATATACGTGAATTTATTCACATTAACTTTTCCATGAACGTCAAACTTATCAAGAAAAGCGGACAAGGACACTTCGCGCCTCGACGAAATATTTGGCTGTTCTATTACAAGAAGTTCATGCCCGCGATGATCTTAATTTTATTTGCGGGTAATTTCACTAATTCGGGCCTCAATAAAATCCACAGGGCTAGGATCCGCACGAACTTGCCCTGAAAGGTAATCGTTCAGCGCGGCTTGATAGTAAGGTAATGCTTCTTGATAGCGTTTTAAATCATAAAGAACGTTGGCGATATTTAAATTCGGAGCATCTTTTAAAGTGGAATCAAGCTTCGCTTTCTTTTGTAGATCCAGGTAAAGATCTAAGGATCTTTTCTTATCACCCAAATAGTCATAATAAGCTGCCTCTTGAAACTGGCGTTCTTCCTGCGGGTAAAAGTCATAAATAATATCTAGCAGAATATCCTGATAGCGTTCACGGAATACGGGATCTTTTAATTGTGACCGCATAAAAGAGATCATACTATCTAAAGCCCGCCCATTACCTGCGGACTTAAACTCGCGATACATATGCAAAGGATCTTCGGCGAATTTACAGTTTTCACCCTGAAAGCATTTTGCGACAAAACTTTCAAAATTTCCGTAAGTAAGACCTGTCACCGTTTCCCTTGCGGGATCAAGGGGGGAGTGTCCCCCAGGCGATATATCGATATTTTTCTCAGAACTCTGTGCAGACTCTGAAGTGGGTGTTTTAGGCTCTTTCGTTTCCCAAGAAAGGGGCGTAGATAGCTTAGCAACATCAACTCCCATAGAGTCAGAATCTAGGAAATAAATAAAACCTAGAACTAAAAGAGATAAAATAAGGGAAGTTAAAAGAAGGCGTCTATTCACTTTAATAGATAAAATCACGCGGCAAGGATTTGGTCAAAACTATCTGCACAAATCTTTGTAAAGGTGAAAATATCCTTGTTTTGTGCTTGGCGCATGGGGGTTGTATTTAAGAATCGTAAAAACCCCACCCTGAAAGCACCCTACAAGCCGCTGATGCCCAAGTTGGCTCGGAATGCGGACCTCAAAAGCTTTCCCCTTCGTGCCGTGATCCATATTGTTCAGATACTTGATGCGACTTGCATCGATGGCAGCGTCTCCGGCCGTACTCATTTGTAATGAGT
>CAMLMF010000144.1 GCA_946480995.1 uncultured Bdellovibrio sp.
GAAGTAAAACCCTTCCTTGAGGCTTTAGAGGTTTTAGATTTTCGTTTTAACGACATCAAGTATAAATTTAAAAAACCCACAGTCGCAAAAGCCCCGGTGGCGATGATTGCGATCGATGACGATTCCGTGCGCGAAATCGGCAGATGGCCTTGGAGCCGCGAACAAGTGGCAGAAATGACCGAAAAATTAAACAACCTCGGTGTAAAGTCCGTTGGTTTTGACGTGATATTTTCTGAACCTGAAAAAAGTAATCCTGAAGCTGACAAAAAATTCGGCCAAGTCGTTGAAGCTCATTCAGATAAAATCATCTTGGGCGTTTTTAGCGAAAACAAAATTAATTTTAAACCCTACCAAGATCTTTGTGTCGCTGAGGCTTTTTTAAAAACAGGCGGGGACCAAGTTGTTAAAATCAACCCTGGCTTTTCTATCGACGAAGCAACCAATGCGATTGATGAGCTGAACTGGAATCCATTGTTTACAGCTTTTTTTCAAATCACTCAGAATATCGAGCAAGAAAATATTTTAAAATACTTTGGCGTGACCTCAGTAGATCAGCTAACTCACTATCAAAAAAACTATTTAGCTTCGCGCTTATCCAGATCTTTGTTTGAATACTGTGAGCAGTGGTTGACCGAAGGTGATCGCTTTATCAAGCCCGACAGTATTGCCGCCGCAAGTCCTCTTTATTTAAATGTCGTTAAAGATTCGCCAGAGCTTAAATCTTTGACGGTCCCGCAAATTATCCAAAAAATTAAGACCTCGTTTAAGCCTCATCCTATCCCGCAATACGGCGAGTGGACGGCTAATATTCCTGAAATTCAAACGCCCGCCCCTTACACCGCAAGTTTTGTAGCCGAGCTTGATCCTGACGGATACGTTCGTCGCTATCCGCTGTTCTTCCGTTCCGGCAACAAGTTGGGTTCAAGCTTTATTCCGTCCTTGGCATTGCAAAGCTATTTGTTGTCAGGCCCCTATCGCGCAGAAATCAAAATGAACACATCTGCCGCCGGAGCCAAATCTATTGCAGAGTTTAACATCTTTGATACCTCAAAGGATCCCGAAGAAAAGGTTGTGACTTATCCTGTGGATAAAGCCGGACAGATGTTGATTAACTATTACGGTCGACAAATGTCGCTTCCTTACGTTTCTGCCAAAGAGCTTTTCAACAACAGAAGCGTTGTCCGCGTGCAAAGAAACATCATCGATCCAAAATCAAAAGAAATTAAAATCAGAACCGAAGAGCACAACAAAGCCGAATTCTTTAAAGACCGCAGCGTTTTGATTGGGGCTACAGCCGTGGGCCTTTATGACTTACGTAACACGCCCGTTGAGCCCAACTATCCAGGTCCTGAGTTGCATCTAACAATGCTCGCAAACTTATTAGAAAAAAACTTCTTAAAACAATGGTCAGCTGAATCGCGCCTGATGCCTTGGGTGATTCTTGGCTGTGGTATCCTTTTTAGCATTGCTTGGGCGTGGATGGGTTCTTTGTCTTCGCTATTACTTTTTTCTGTCGCAGTCTTGGCCTTTGCCAGTGCAGATATTTGGCTCTTCACTAAGAAAGCGACATTGCTGCATTCCTTTTTGTTTTACTTCACTCTTTCAGCAGTGTTCTTTTCCATCCAGGTCTTTAAGTATTTCACGGAAGAAAAAAAGAAGCGGGAACTAAAGTCCACATTCTCGAAATACGTATCCCCTGCGGTGGTTGATGAACTTTTGAAAGACGCAAAAAACCTGCAGCTAGGCGGCCGCAGAGAGCGCATCACGGCGTTTTTCTCTGACGTTCGGGGCTTTACGACAATCTCTGAAAAACTTGCTCCGGAAGAATTATCACGTGTCCTGAACTTGTATCTGACACCGATGACAGAGCTCGTGTTTAAAAACCAAGGTACTTTAGATAAATACATGGGCGATGCGGTGATGGCCTTTTTTGGCGCACCTGTAAAAGACGCAAAACACGCACACCATGCCTGCCGCTGTGCTTTGCAAAGTTTAGAAAAGCTGTCTGAATTGCAGCGCATGTTTAAAGAAAAGAATTTACCTATGATCGATATCGGCATCGGTATTAACACCGGCGACATGAGTGTCGGCAACATGGGCTCTAATATAGTACAAAACTATACGATCATGGGTGATGCGGTGAATTTGGCATCTCGCTTAGAGGGTATTAACAAAGAGTACGGCACACGTATTGTGATTAGCGAGTTTACTTATCAGGAAGTTAAAGACGCCTTTTTAGCTCGAGAAATCGATCGCGTGCGCGTAAAAGGAAAGCTTGAGCCCGTGCGCATTTACGAGCTGGTCGCTGAGGGCAAAGGGTCCACCGAGCGCGCTGAGCAAGTTCGTTTGTTTAGTGCAGGCTTTGCATTGTATCAAGAAAAGCAGTTCGATAAGGCCCTAGAAATTTTCAATCAAATTAAAGTCACGTATCAAAATGATCCAGTGGCAGAACTCTATATAGAACGATGCCAGGATTATATTGAATCACCTCCGCCCTTAGACTGGGATGGAGTTTACGTAATGAAGACAAAATAATTTTGTAACAGAAAATCGCGATGAAACTTTTTACTGCAAACTAATTTATGCCGAGAAGTATATATATGAAAAATCATGTTTTTTTAATGCTGTTCGTTGTGGGTGTTCTAGGTTGTGATCGTCTTAAAGTTGACGAGCAAGCCAAAATTCAAATTAGTCTTCCGCAGGCGCAAAGTGTTTTATCTGCAAAGTCAGTCACTGCTTTTGGCGGACGACCTGTACCAACTGGATTTACTGGCACTATGCCAATTAATTGTTATCTTATCGCAGCCGGCGGGCCCGAAGCGGACTTGCAAAAGAATATCTGCGGCCGGAAGGACTCTGCAGGAAAAATATCTGAAAGTAGCTCTTTCTCACCTAGGAAAATAGGCCGATGGATTGGAGCTGCTCCCGCAGGAACAGCGCTAAGCTTGGATGTTCCATCTGGCAAAGACCGCGTTATTTACGTGGTGGGCTTTCATGCACTCACTGCGGCTGATTGCCGCGACTTCAGAACTTATGGATTTCCTGACAACGAGATGTCGAATCCTTATTTGGTCGGAGAAAAAGGCGGCTTAGAATTAAAACCGGGGGAAACAAAAGATCTGCCAATAGAGGTTTCTTTTAACTCTGCCAATGAGTTTGACAGCTGCCAAGGCCCCGACTTTCCGGATGACTCACACAATGGCGGCGGATCAACTCCTACGCAGCTAGTGGTTGTGAAAGATCACTTCCCTTACAATACATTCAACAGAAGTGGTGGTTGCGAGTCCGTAGACTTAATTTTGAAATCTGCCGACGGCAGCCATTCGCAGTTTCCGACACCGACAAGTTTTACAGTTAGTGCCAAACAGAGTGTCAATGGCGGAGCAGAGGCTGCAACTGCGACCTTCGCAACTTGGGAGCATTGCCAAGCCAATTCTTCAGCCACAAATTCGTTTGTTCTTCCCGCTTATAAGGACCGGATGCCTATTTACGTGAAGACAGATTATCTCGTTGATTACGTAAAAATAAATCCCACTTTTCCTTTGCCAGTTTTAAGTCCAAACTCTTTTGTGGCTGTTGATTCCAGCGTCAAGCTTTTAGATCTTGAAGGCCCCTCATACATAGTTCCTGATTTGTGTTATCAAATGACTTTTAAAGGCAAATACAACAACGGAAGTATAGCTATGGGATACGCCAGCGTATCATATAGTTCTGGCGTAAAAATCTATGATACTCAGGCACTTTGCGAAAGTAGTTCTACACCAATGACAGGAAGTCTGTCGTATTTATCCGCCGCAAGGTCCGTCTATGTGAAAATTGCATCTACAGCGGCCGCCAAAGAAAGCGTGATCCTAAACACCACAGACTCCGGTGGGGTTGTAGCTACATCCCTGACAAAAAATATCTATCGCGGGTCCGGTACAAATACCGCTTCGGCAACATTTATCAACGGTATGAATCAAATACCAGCCTCAACATGTGCAACGACCGCACATGAAGTGACGCTTGTGAATAACCATGGCTTCCCGATAATCGCTACGGCACCGACTGCAGTCACCTTAACGGGATCTGATTCGTCCGTAGAATTTTACGATTCTCCTTCTTGCGGAGGCTCCCTCTATTCCACTATGAACTTAACGATTCCTGCGGGATCTTATTCAGCGAAGTTTTACCTAAAGGTGAACCAGGCTAACTCTGTCAAAACCGTAACTTCCACAAGCTCAGTGGGAACATTTGGCTTTACGGTAAATGTGGGAAATCCTTAGAGCATCTTATTTATCTAAGATGCTCAAGGTGTACGTGAAAATACCCATGGCCATAATTTTATTGTATTTGTAAATATCCAATTCGGATGTGCCGTTGGTGTATTGAAGAGTGGTTGTTAGATTCCAACGCTTATCCAAATCCTTAGACATCGAAGCGGTTAAAGACATCGTGTTGTCAGTACGAGTCGTTGCTGCTTCCCCATAGTTTTGGGTCGCGTATTCAGCTCTTAAGCTGGCGTTACTTTTCCACAAAGCTGGCGTTCCGTATGTGACTCCCAAACCCATGCGGTTGTAACGATAGTTTTTTCCGTCAGCCTGATTCATTAAATAGCTAATGTCAGTGGAAATACTTTTTTCACCCTTTAGGTCTAATAACTTCGTCGGCGTAATTGTCAGTGAATATTTTTTCCCAGATTGATCATCGTCACTAGAAGAGTTTGTCAGATAAGATTGATCGACAAACGCATCTATCTTCGCCGACAAGTACCAATCACGGCGCAGAGGTGTCGCTAGCGACGTGCTTAGACCACTAGAGCGAATAATTTCTGACCGCGTGCCCCCCGAAGGGCTCATATAAATACTTTTGATCGCTGGAATCACTTCCCAATTATAGGACCGATCTTTTGTTACGAATTCTTTGTGAAAAGGAACCGTGAAGGCAAACTCCAAAGGATCTGCTGTTTGCAAAATCGCATTTCCCTGAAATTTATTATCCGTACTATAAAAGTCAGAAACCGAAAGTTGCGTACCAAGGTCCGACGTCGCTGTTCTGTACCAGACACCCAAAGCACTTGCGCCGTAATTTACACGATAAGCTTGCACGTCAGTGGCGACGTTGTTCGTTGCTATATTAAGAACGTTTTGGTCGTAAATAGGACCCGCAAAGAATGTAAATCGATATTTTTCATTCTTGCTCGCATAGAAAGTTTCCATGCGATCAATTTGTTCCAGCATATCGTCGGCCGCCTTATCCATTTCAGTGTCATTAGAATTATCTAAGACATACTCCATGCTTTTTCTGGCGGCCGGGTATTTTTGTTGTTGATATTCAATTGTGCCCGCAAAAAATGCGGCGGTAGGGCTGATATTTGGATCACTTTCGTCTTGAACATCTTTTAGTTTTTTTAGGGCCTTGTCATAGTCCTTTAGCTTTAAGTGATTCAAAGCAATGTAATAGTCCTTTTCAACAGCTTGATCCTGATTCACATCCGCGATAGAAAGGGTCGCAAGGGATTTATTAAATTCATTGGTTTTATAAAGACTGACACCATAACGATAAAAATAACTATCGTTTTCTGGATCAAGTTCTGTGGCTTTTTCATAGTTATCGGCAGCCGAATCGAAATCTTGTTTTTGATAAAGCTCATCCGCTTTTTGCACCAGGCTTTGTGCTTGGGCTTGCTTGCGACTCTTTTCTTCTTTTGACATAGCTTCAAGGCGTGCGATTTGTTCTGCACGCTTTTTTGCTTTTTCCTCTTCGATGCTGATCTGCATTTTCTCTTGCGACTTCACTTGCTCGCGGACTTGTTGTTCGATGACGGCCTGTGAAGCCGAAGCAGAAACTTTCGCAACGGATTCCGATTTTCTAAGGGACTCATTTGCTTTTAAAATCGCTTCACGCTCGATATACTTTGCATGATCTTGTGCAGAGGTAAATAAAAGCACTCTTTGCACACGAGCACCCTCTTGAACATAGGTTAAAAAAGGTTTGTCTTGGGCAAAGAACTCAAGTGTCCTTGGGGCGTTGTCGCCTTTAAAAAATTGGATAACAAAAAATCCACTCCACACGCGCGCGTTGTCTTTGCGTTTTTTTAAAGATAATTGCGCAATTTTCTGTGAATCCACATCACGAACACGGATATTTTTTACTTCCACATTAGATACTTGATCTAATAGCTCAACCTGCAAAATTTGTGATTGCGAGATCTTTGTGTCCAAGGCCCACGCAGACGAACACACCAGAATACAAAGCAGCACTACCAAAGATGATTTCATAGTTTTTACTGACCTACGGGTTGAGGACGTACAATAACTTTCGTTTTTCCCATGTTGTCGCGAACGATGTCTTTCACTGCAGAATTACCGTCCATCGCAGGCAGGCGCGGCGCCATTTGAGCAGGTGGCGGAACAGGGGCTGTGCGCACATCTTTAATTTCTTTCGCCATACCCATGTCTAAATCTTTTTTATCAAGCATGGGCGGTGCCGACTCTTTGGCAGGCGCAGATTTTTCACTAGCCACATCACGATTGTTTGAAGCTTCTTTAGTTGGTGCTGAAGTGGATGCTGTGTCAGCGTCTAACTTTTTAGCTTCTTCTTTCGGCATGGCCTTTGGTGGTTCCGGAGCTGCTCCACCGGTAGCATTTGTTGTTTCACCT
>CAMLMF010000145.1 GCA_946480995.1 uncultured Bdellovibrio sp.
ACCATTTGGTCATTTTCTTTGCGACGTCAGCGTTCTGGAACAAAGAAGAAATCGTAGAGCCATTAACGTTGCTGATCACGGGATTGGTGAAGTGACCATCTCGCGTAACTGCGATTTTCATCAAGCTGTTGGTGCCGTGATCTTCCGTGTTGGCAATTAGACCTGTGCTCAATTCAAACTGCCCGTGGACCTTCTGATAGCGGTGGAAGTACTTATTGCCATTGTAGACAACTTCAGCTGACATTGTATCAGCACTGCAACTGCTTTCGTCGATGGTCACGACGGGCACGTCTTGGGCCATCTTTTCTGACATTTCCCGAGCTCGAGTTTGCATTAACTGACAGCAGTCGGGGCACTTTTTAAAGAACTCTTCTTTTTGTTTTAAGGTCATCTCAAGAAGTTCATTCAGCTTGGATTCTTTCACTTCCATCGCGCAATTATTTTCGATATCGATAAAACCTTTTAGCTCGCCATTATTGTCATCATTCGAAAACCACTTTTTCTTAGAAACGCATTTACTGAACAGACGCTCCTTATCGACCATCTCTGCAGCCGGAACTATTAACGCCGCTGCGACAAGACCTCCGTACTTTCCGGATTGTCCGCCCAATATCTTGGAGTTTCTAAGGGCACTGCGCATCCATTTATACTTTTCATGAATATGCATTTGTAACTGCAAACTTCTAGCACCGTCCAGAATTCGCGCCATTTCGGTTTGAATATCTGCAAGCTCCGCCCTACTCAGCTTTTGTTTTCCCTCAACATGGTCAATCAAGCGGTCTTTTACTTTTAGATATTCTTTGTGTCGGCTTTTTTGTTCGTCCGTGCCATGCCAACCATCAAAAAAATCTGAGCGCGATCTGTCTGCAAGATACCAAAAATCCGACGACCGAATCTTTTTTCCCGCCTTGGCGCTTTCAAAAAAGTTCTGCCATTCTGCATATCCCCGATTTGTTTTTGTAAGTTGAATCTCGAAGGCATTGTCGTAAATTTTCGCGCGCAGGGAGGCCTCTCTGCGCCCCGCTTTTACACCGGCAAATTCGCCAGCTCTTTCCCCCAGCTTTTTGCCACCGACGTATCCGGCGACACCCAGAATTCCGGTAAGAAAGCCTTTCGGGATTATGGCGCAAGCTTCGGGTGTGCCACCAGCTTGGCAGTGATACCTGGTGTAATATTCAACAATAAATTCGTCAGAGGTGCATTGTTGAGCAAACGCATTCTGCACAATAATAATCGCAACTATCGCGATCACTATTTTTCTCATATACACCTCCGTTCTATAAATCGGTGTATCTTTGCCAGCACTTAATGAGACGGACTTTGGTCGGGTTGCAATGAAGGGCCCTGAATGCGTTATGAGGGCCCTTCATTGGGATCTCTTATTTTATTTTTCTTAAGATGGGTATCATGCGCCAAGCAGGTTCTTCGTTCGTGAAGGGAATGTTTGTATCCATAGCGCCATAATATTCGACAACTTCAAAGACTCTTGAGGCGGCTACCAAAGCTGCGAACTCGGTTGCGGTGAAGCAACGTTGCGGCGACCGATCTTCGATGACTCCCCGTTTTTCTTTGTCGACGTATTCTAGGCGGACAGTGACGTTGGTGATCTGCGAAATCGGATCAAACTCATCTTCTGTGACACCCCACTGAACTTTTACTTTCGTGTCACCTTTTTCCATTTCCCATTCGTTGACCGTGTCTTGTGTCACTTCAAATACGGACTTGGGGTGATTCATTTCTAAAACATAAAGCCCTTGGGGATTCAAGACACTTGCGACGGAATGTAAGTGCTGAATCACGTCTTCGTTGGTTAACAAGTACGATGCCGAATCCATTAACAACGTGGCCAAGTCATAGCGCCGGTCAGACCGATAGTGGATCATATCTGCGCATTCGCACTGAACTTTAACAGACAAGGAATCCGCTTTGTTTTTTGCATAGGCGGTCATTTCAGCGGAAAGATCCACGGCCGTGACCGCCGTAAGGGCTTTTGCCATTTCCATACAATGCAAGGCTGGACCCGCGCCGAACTCGATGAAAGAATTTAACGGCGCTGACGAATGCTTTGCGAAAACTTCTTTTAAGAAGTCGCATTCCTTGGCGATGTTTTTAAAATCAAAAGCGATATCGTAATATTTTGCGAACGAATAAAAATCTTCGTGAAACTGAGACTTCATGACTAACTCCAAATAATTTAAATAAAAATAGATAACGAGCCACGCTGTAGGCGGCATCGCGATTTTGGGGAACTGAATTTGGCGGTCTAATTAGTCATTTGATGGATATAGACTAGCGTTACTCATCCCAAGCAACAAGAGATTTAACTTCAAAATATGAGATTACTAGACAATGCGGTAACCGACGCCGGGTTCGGTTAAGATGTGCACGGGTTTTGCGGGATTCTTTTCGATCTTTTTTCTTAATTGTTTTATGTAAATTCTTAAGTAGTGGGATTCTTCTTGTGAGAGGACTCCCCAGATCTCTTTTAAAAGTTTCGCTTGTGGGACGACTTTACCCGCTTCGCGCACGAGCCTTTGTAAAAGTTCGAATTCTGTCTTGGTCAGTTTTACTTCTGCGCCGTCCACTTCAACTTGGCGGGAATTCAGATCCACTTTTAAGTCTGACGAGGTGAACACAGGGGTCGCCTCAAGATGACCATAGTGTCTGAGAGCTACACGTACGCGAGCCATAAGTTCTGCTGAGCTGAAAGGCTTGGTCAGGTAATCATCGGCGCCAGAGTCTAATAATTTCACTTTGGTATTTTCGTCGTCAGCTGCCGTCAATACGATCACTGGAACCATCGTCCATGTGCGCAGTTCTTTTAAAACTTCTTGGCCAGTCATATCAGGAAGCCCCAGATCTAGAATCACTAAATTGGGATGGTAGGACTTAATTTTTTCTAAACCCTCTTTGCCATTTTGTGCTTCTTCGACTTGGTGTTGTTCAACCTTTAAAGCGCGCGATAAAACATCGCGGATGGATTTTTCGTCATCGATGATAAGAATTCTGGATACTTCCATTTAATCCTGGCCTTTGTCGATACCGGGAGCTTTTTCCGCAGGCAATTCGATAATAAATTTTGACCCCTGAGGCTGATTAGCTTCATAGCGAAGCGTGCCTTTGTGCAGTTCGATAATACTTTTAACGATAGACAATCCTAAGCCTGTGCCGCCGGCCGGAGTTTCAGGGACACGATAAAACTTTTCAAAAATTTTCGGCACAAACTCTTCAGAAATACCGATACCGTTATCCTCAACGGAAATTTGGACCTTGTCATTCACGCGTCCTGCTTTGACGGCGATCACACAGTCTTCCCCAGCATATTGAGTTGCATTCAGAATTAAATTCGCCAGGGCGTGTTCAAAAAGTCGATAGTCTATATGGATGAGTTCTAAGTCTTCATCCACTTGCACGACGAGCTTATGATTTCTTAGATTTTTTTCTAGTTTTTGCAGAACCACACCCACAAGATCACTGACGTCATGCCACTCTTTTTTTAGCCCTAACACACCAGCATTCAGGCGGCTCATATCAAGGAGATTTTCAATGACGCGATTGAGGCGATCTGAAGCGTCGGACAAGTTTTCAGAAATCGACCTTAGATCTTTATCGTTCTGGGCCTTATCTAAAATGGCTGAAGCCGAACCCATAATGGCCGTCAATGGTGTGCGCATTTCGTGGGAAATAGAATTAAGAAGTGTCTGGTGTAAGACTTCAGAATCTTTAATCGCCTGGGCCTCGATAAGCCGACGGCTAAGAAAATGCCTTTCAATTGAAATTCCCAATTGCGTGACGATAGCATTTAGCAGTTCGGTTTGGTCTACGCGCAGGCGAACACCTTTTCGTAATGGTTTAAAAACTAAAACTCCGACAGATTCAGCAACACCTTTCAATGGAATACACAATGACTTCGCTTGATTGAGAGTTTCCGTCGACCAACCCGCACTTTTTTGATTTTGAAAAGACCATAAAGCCACAGCTTGTTCGTTTTGTTCCAGGCGATCAGCATCCTTTAACTTTTCAAACTGTAATTCACCCGTTTTTGATTTCAAAATCACCGTGGCATTGCCAGCAAAGCTTTTTGAAATCCTTGCGCACACTTTGTCGATAAATTCCGACTTATTCTGACTTTGTGAGATGTCTTTTAAGACCTCATTCATCAGATTCGTTTTTTCTTCCCTTTCGCGAATGATCTTTTCACGAACGCGAATACGATTCGTCAAAAAACCCGTGATCATAGCGACGACAAAATAGGACACGCACAATATGACATCGTCCGCAGAACTGATCGTAAAAGTAAAGCGTGGCGGGATAAAACCAAAGTTCCAAATAAATGCGCTGATCAGCGCCGCAAATGAAACAGCGGCGATGCTGCCCCATAAGCTCGTGATGACGACGGCAAGAAGAAATAAAAAACCCACCGCGCGATAGCCAATGTAAGATTCTGCCAAGGCACCTAAAGTGGTAATAAAAATAAAAAACCAGGTGATTTGATAATACTTAATCCAGCCTGAACCTGTTTTATATAACGAGATCTCTTCGGCGACAGAGGGCTTCGGAAATTCCTTGGGATCATGACGAGTCACATGAACGTCGATTTCATGGTTGTCTTTGACCAAACGATCTAAAAAGTTTCCACCCTCAAGCAAATCGCGGAACCAACGGCGGGTCGGACGGCCGACAATAATCTGGGTTACATTTTTCTGGCGGGAAATTCTTTTCACTGCCGCAGGCACGTCGACATCTGTTGTGCTGATGACTTCGGCATTAAGTTCTCTTGCTAGATCCAAGTTCTTCTTAAGTTGCCTTTGGTCTTCTTCACTGAGAGTCAGGCCCGTTTCCACATGCAAGGCAATCCAAGGGGCTTCTAAACTGTAAGCAAGCTTACGCGTGGCGCGAATTAATTTTGCAGATGATGGAGAATACGACACTGCAACCAAAAGTCTTTCTGAAGATTGCCATGGAACTTCATTGCGAACGACGGTGAACTTTTGCAGATCGTGATCCACGCGTTCCGCTGTTAATCTAAGGGCGATTTCACGCAAGGCGGTCAGCTTGTCTTCTTTAAAGAAATTTTCAGCGGCCCGTTCGGCCTTGTCGCCAAGATAGACTTTACCTTCCTTCAAACGCTTTAATAGCTCACTGGGAGCGATATCAACAAGTTCCACCAAAGAGGCTCGCTCGAGGATACTGTCCGGAACCGTTTCACGAATACCGACTCCTGTAATAAGCTCGACAGAGTCCTTACGACTTTCGAGATGTTGCACATTAATCGCGGTATAGACATCAATCCCTGCTTCCAGGATCTCGATAACATCCTGATAACGTTTCGGATGACGCGAAGTCGGCACATTAGTGTGTGCTAGTTCATCGACGACAACGAGATCGGGTTTGAGTTCTAAAATGGCATCTAAATCCATTTCCTCAAGGACCGTATCGCGGTACTTAATTTTTTTTCTTGGCAGAAGTTGCAACCCTTCGGTCAGGGCTTGCGTTTCAGATCGACCGTGGGTTTCGACCGCACCGACGATCACTTCGAAACCGTCTTTTTGGGCTTGATGGGCAGCCTTGAGCATCGCATAGGTTTTTCCTACACCTGCTGACATACCTAAGAAAACACGCAGTCGACCAAAGCTTCGCTGTTGATCCTGTTTATTGATCAGATCTAACAGCGCATCGGGATTAAGTCTTTGGTCAGCGTCACCCAAAATATTTTCCTTTATGAACTATCTTACGGCATCCAATGCCAAGTTCAATTTTAATACGTTCACGCGCGGTTCACCCAATATACCAAACTGCGGTTTTTCAGTCATGCTATTGACGAGTCCCATCACGGTCTTTAAATCCATATTACGAGCTTTGGCAACTTTCGCTGCCTGGTACTGCGCAGCCTCAGGGCTAATATGAGGATCTAATCCACTGCCACTTGCATAAAGCAAATCTTGAGGAATACTTTGCGTCGCCTCGGGGTTTGCCGCCTTCAAAATAGCCACTCGTTCTGCCACTTGATTTTTCAAAGTGTCACTGGTGGGGCCCTGATTGCTAGCTCCCGACGTCCGCGAGTCATAGTCAATCGCCGAAGGTCTGCTAAAAAAATACCTATCTTGCGTAAATTTTTGCGCGATAAGTTCTGAGCCTCTGATTGTTCCTTCTTTTGAAATCAAACTGCCCTGAGCTTTCGCTGAGGCAACAAGTGTTGCATAAGCCGAGATAAAACCTGGATACAAAACTCCCGTGATCAGAGACAGCACCACAAATATTTTTAATCCCACAATAAAGTCTTTCATAAAATTCTCCTACACTAACCCAACAGAGGTCACAAAGATGTCGATGATTTTAATGCCGACAAATGGAACCAAAAGCCCCCCTAAACCATAAACCAACAAATTCTTTTGCAAAACTTGCGAGGCACTGACGGCTTTGTACGTAACACCTTTTAAAGCCAGGGGAATGAGCGCCACAATGACTAAGGCATTAAAGATCACCGCACTTAATATCGCACTTTGCGGGCTTGCTAAATTCATAATATTTAAAGCAGCCAGCGGTCCCGCTTGCGCTCCTTGCACCAAATAAATCGAGCCAAAAAGAGCCGGCAGAATCGCAAAATATTTTGCTACGTCATTGGCGATACTGAAGGTT
>CAMLMF010000146.1 GCA_946480995.1 uncultured Bdellovibrio sp.
TCGCTTTAAGTTCACTAAACAGTGTCTTATTGGATACACTGGTTTTGCAAAAAAAATGCGAGAACATTAAATCTCTAAATTTCAAAAATGCAACTTGTGCGCTTATAAACAAATAGATATATATTCGCGGATGAATGCCACAATGATTTTAAGATATACCAGTCTGATGCTGGCTGGATTGTTAGCGGGGAGCTCTGTCTCCTTCGTGCTGGGTTTAGGCTCAGCTTTAGATCGGCTTTCCGCAGATGCCTATGTTGAAGTTCACCAGTCCATGAATCCCCTTGTTAGTCCTGGTGTGATCGGGCTCTATTTGGCTTTGGCTATTTTTTTAAGTCTTGATCTGTATTCCATTCGATCAGAATGGAAAACCTTAGAATTTGTTTCTGTCGCATTTTCATTGATCTGCGTTTGTGATGAATTTGCAATGACGTGGACCGTGCAATCTTTAGAGATCTTATCTTTGCCCGCAAACTGGATCGACGTGCGTTCACAGTGGGAAGGCTTTATGTACATCCGCAGTGCTCTGTTAGTGGCGGGCTTTGCTCTGCTGTTGGCGTCGACGTTCTTTATGAAACGGTTTCAGTCTTCCCGGCAAGATGCCTTTGCTGTCGTTTAGGAATACTGCTTTTTTCGACTGTTTCTTCTGGTTGCTTGCGTTTTACCGGTTCATCCTTCAAAAACTTCGGAAAGTCTGTTTTACCTGTGGCGACATAGTCTTCCATGATCAAGCTTTTCGCATCTTCTTTGTTCCAGCCTAAGCTTTCTGTCAAATACACGAAGGCGGATTCAAACAAGCTCATCTGCGAAATTCCATAAGACTGTGAATAGCGGGTTGTCAGAAATTCGTTAAAGGCAAAGAATTCCCAAAAGAACGACTGATCTTGGCGGGCCGCGGATTTTTCGCGTAAGAAGCCTACGAACTTTTTAAAGATCCCGCTGTTCGCATACAGGTCCCAATATTTCGCAAAACGATTCATCTGCTGCAAGGTCGCAAAGTCTAAATTTTTATTGCGCAAGATTTGAAAAGGCGGGTGGTTTGAATAAACCATTTCCCACTCTTTGTCGTGGCGGGCGATAGGTGCGCCCTTAAGGCGTTTCAAAATACCCACTTGAATTTCATTCGGGCGAAGTTCTGCGAGCGTATCAAAGCCTTTGGCAAAGCTTTGCAAGTCTTCACCCGGCAAGCCAACAATTAAGTCAGCATGCGTGTGAACGCCGGTTTCAGCAGCCAAGAAATTGAAATTTTCTTTCACTTTAACCAAGTCGTTGCGGCGACTGACCAAACGCGCGACCTCGGGATTCCAAGTTTGAATGCCGATTTCAAATTGCAAAGCTCCTGGCGGAAACTTTTTAATCAAGTCACGAATTTCGTTTGGCAGGCGATCTGGAACCATTTCAAAATGCAGAAACAGACCTAAGTGGATGCGCTCTAAGAAGAACTGCAGAATTGTCGTGCACACCGTGGGGCTTAAATTGAAAGTACGATCGATAAATTTAAACTGGCGCGCGCCACGGTCTAACAAAGTTTGCATCGAAGCTAAGAATTCATTCAGATCAAAATTGCGAACGGCTTTATCCAATGATGATAAGCAGTACTCACAGCGATAAGGACAGCCACGCGACACTTCGACATAGATCACACGATTTAAAATGTCTTCATCCGTGTACAGATGATAAGGCATTTTGATGTTCTTAATTTCCGGTAAAATATTGTTCACGAATTTTTGTGCCGGCAAGATGCCGTTGTCTAAATAGTTTTTGCAGAATTCGTAAAACAGAAAATCTGCTTCGCCTTTGATGGTGAAATCTGCGACTTGGCAAATCGGATTGGTCTCGCTTTCGTAACTGACTTCCGGACCACCCAAGACAACAAGGGTTTCAGGACTGATTTTTTTTAGCAAAGAGACCAGTTCTAAGGACTCTTGAGCATTCCAAATATACACGCCCAAGCCGATGATTTTCGGCTTTAAACGTAAGATCGCTTCGGCAATATCGCGGGGATCTTTTTGAATTGTGAACTCGATAATCTCTGCGCGGTTTTGAAGTTCCTGAAGGTTCGCCATAAGATAGCGCAGTCCGAAAGAACTGTGAGGATAGGATGAGTTCAAAGTAACCAGCAGAATGTCGTTTTTCATAGGGGCCCATCCTAATGCAAATCGCGCAAATAAGTCGCCAAAAAATCTCAAGAGTGAATTTTAAATATCTTTGCCATAGTGCGGACAAAGTCGATATCATTACTTTGCGGTAAGTAATTTTTCAAAGGATTGAATTATGAAAATTGCCATGATGGCACTTTTATTCGTCGCATCGGGCGCTTCTGCCCACGTTGCGGCCCTAGGCGAATTCCAAACAAAACCTATTCTGGCAGATCTTAAGGACCTAAGGGCTTTAAATATCCCGGTGATGGCTAAAGACGAAGGCGTCGAAGTCGGATATGCAGTGGTTACGCCACTGATGTTGCAAAGAATACAAGAACGGGCCCACACGGTCGGTAAATGCGGTGGTTTTGAGGACCTCAGCGGCGATATCATGCTGCAATCCCATGGTTTTGATCACATGCTGACTGAGCTGGCTAAAATCAAAGAGCAAAACGACCTGTATGAGCGGGCTCCGTTTAAGGCTTTGGCGCTAGAGAAAAATGCCGGTATCGCCGCGGCTTTATCGGAAGTCAGCGAAAGCAATTTGCGCAGTTATGTGCAATGGCTGTCGTCGTTTCCGAATCGCAATAACAAAGACCCGCAGCCGAATCGCCATGTGGCCGAAATGAAGATGCGCCTTGAGGCTATGTTAGGAAATGCGACGATTCCTTATGAAATTTCTGAAATCACGCACTCATCAACGAAGCAGAACACCCTTAAGGTGCGTTTGACCGGTAGCACTCGTCCGAACGAAATCATCGTTTTAGGCGGTCACTTGGATTCGATCAATCAATCTTGGGGAGGCACAAAGGCGGCCCCAGGGGCGGATGACAATGCTTCGGGCTCTGCCAATTTGATTGAAGCATTAAGAATCTTGATGGAAAAACCGCAGCCGCAAAGATCCATTGAGTTCTTCTGGTACGCCGGGGAAGAATCAGGTCTTTTGGGTTCCGCAGAAATTGCCAAGCAATACAAAGCTGAAAACAAAGATGTTGTGGCTGTGCTTCAGTTAGATATGACTTTGTTGCCGGGATCAGGAGAGCTGGTTGTTGGCAGCATGACAGATTTCACCAGTGCGTGGATGCGTGATTATCTAAAAGCGCTGAATGAAACTTACTTGAATGCAAAAATCGTTGACGACAAATGCGGTTATGGTTGCAGCGATCACGCTTCATGGAATCGTCAGGGGTATCCGGCGTTGATGCCGTTTGAAGCAACCTTCAAAGCGAGCAACAAAAACATTCACACAGCAAATGACGTGATCACGCCTGAATCAAACTTTAAACACTCAGCGGTTTTTACAAAAATCGCAGTCGTGTTGGGAATGGATCTGGCAAACAGTACAGCAAGACAGCCGTACTAAAAAAAAGGCTTAAGTTTGAAGGGTATTGTGCCCTTCAAACAGGTTTTTCAAAGATAGAGCCTAAGCCATCTTCTGCAAACGTTTGACGGCATTACGAACTCCCTCAATCGTCTCATCATAGTTAGAATCTTTGCGTCCCAATAAATAAACCGTGTGCTTCCAATATCCGCCCTTTGGTCCAATCGAGGTCAGCACACCGTTTTTGATTTCCTCGTAAACGTAAGGCACTGGCAAAAATCCAACGCCCGCTCCGTCAATAATCGCGCGACCTACCACCGACATGATATCACTTTCAAAGACGACTTTTTTCCGTGCTTTGATTTCTTGAAAATACAAATCTGTTTCGTGGCGCAATTTCATTTTATAGGACGGAATAATTAATCCCCAGGGTGCAGCATTCAAGAATTCTAAAGCCGTGGTGTTTTTTGAGATACGGATTTTCAGATCTTTCAGCAGTTTTGTTGAAACCAAAAGATTCACCGGCATTTCAGCTGAAGACATTTCTTTCACATCTTCGGCATAAATAGGCTTGTTGGTCAGAACAAGGTCGATTTCTTCACTGCGCAACTGATTCACAAGAATTTCTGAGGGCGCAGACGTAACATAAAAAGTTTTTTCGATGCTTTGTTTGCGCTCACGAATCAAGGGACTTAAAAGATCGGCAATAAATGGCCGTTCCACTTGATCTGTGACACCAATACGGATTTTTTGGCTCTGTTTTTCTGTGCGAGTTTGCAAACTTTCAGAAAAGTCATTGGCGATCTCGAACATTTTTTTCGAAAATGCAAAAGCGCGCTCTCCTTCGGGAGTCAGTTGCAGTTTGCGGCCTTTTTTTTCGAAGAGCTTTTGATTGATCGAAGCTTCGAAAACTTTCAGTTGCGAACTTAATGATGGCTGACTGATATTCAGGTAGTTAGCCGCGTTACTTACGCCGCCAAGCTTGGCTGTTACGTGAAAGTAATAAAAGTGGTTGTAGTTGAACATAAAACTAGACCCCCTGATGACACACGTTTTTCGGCACCCTTTTGGAACTAGGCTTTTTGTTGCGCCACCCTAAGTTCACAAATTCCTTAAGAAATAACGCTTTCTCAAGCTTAAACATATAGCTTTAAACTAACTATGTCATTCAAATTATATATTTAAAGAAACTGTCGATTCCAACGATAATGAAGTCACCAAGGAGGTAGAAAATGCAAACAGACATCTACTACAGAGACATCACTAAAACTGAAAACCTTGAAGCTTACTTATTAGAAAGAGTGGAAGGGGCGATTGAAGAGTTCTTCAAATACGATAGTGATGCCCATCTCACAGTGCGAGTTGAAACCGATCGTCACAGATCACAAACTCGAAAACCCAGTTATACCTGTGAGATCATTTTGAAGCCATCGCGACAAAAAACGGTCATTAAGGTCCGTAAGAGCGATGAAAACTTCAAATCTTGTGTCGCAAAATCTGTGGCAGCGTTGAAGGCGATTATGAGCAAACGCTCTTCCCGCAAGGCGCAACATCACAGACGCGATCCGATGATCCAAAACTATGAAAACTACGAAAACACCTTGCTGGAACAAGAGCAAGAAAGCGTAGCCTAAGTACGGCAACATAAGATGAAGGAGGCGATATGAACGCTCTATTATCAAGAAACAAAGAGACAGATTCCGAGTTGGTACAAAAACTTCGTGATCGCGTCAAATGGGATAAGAGGGTCAGTATCGCTGACTTAAGCATTGTTGTGCGCGGAGGTGTTGTCATCGTCAGTGGCTTTGTCGACACCTCTTATAAAAAAAATGCAGCCCTCGAGGTGATTTCCCAAACAGAAGGTGTTTGGTCCATAGAAGATCGCATCGTTGTGCCGCCTGATTACTATCGAACTGACGAAGAGATTCTGAATATTTTAGAGTCGCAAGTCGAAGAGATGATAAAAATCGGTGGAGAACATATTGAGGTCGAAGTTGCTGCTGGCATCGTAAAACTTCAGGGCGAAGTATTTCGTCCTCGCTTAAAAGCGATGGCGGTCAGCGCGGCCTGGGAACTTTCGGGAGTGCGCGATGTCTTGAATTTCATCGAAATCAAGGATCCGCCTCACCGAATTCCTCTTACTGCAGACAATGAATACAACTCTCCGTATCCTGAAAAGGAAATGGAGTCATCCCTCGCGGGAAACCTTAAGGAGGTGTATTGATGAGAGTGAATAAAACATAAGTGTGCGGTCCTTTTCCCATCCCTCCATGTACGGGCGTCTATTAAGACGCCTGTCTTTTTTGAAACAGGCGTCTTACCACCGCCGCACATTCGTTGAACCTCTGATTTTAGGTCAACGCCTTTTAAAAAATATCTTGTGTAAGAATCGCGACCTACAAGGAGGGTAGGCAGTTTGCCATTACCTTTTGATTGCCAACCTCCAAGTCTAGTTGGGCAATATTCTCATTTGTCGAAGTTGATGTCGAAATACCCTGAAATTTTAGTCGCAAGAAAAGTCTTAGATCTTTTGAGCACTCTCCAGTCATCGGATGACACACTTTCTGCGCAGAAATATTTAAAGTGGCGTCGCTGCCCAGGGCGATGTTAGCTTCACCGGCATCAGATACTAAGACTCTTTCCGAGGCCTCAACATTGCCATCTGCATTTTTCGCAATCGAACATTTAACACCTTGAGCAAAAGCGTTCGAGTAAATCAATAGCGAGGTAATCATCACTGAAAAGAACCGTTTCATTTTTACTTCCTTTGCTTACAGTTTGTAATAGAGCTTGCGGGGATATTTTTCTTTAACCAAGAGTCTGTTTCAAAATTGTATTCATTCGATTCATATCCAAGGCGAACCACGAAAAAAACAGGATCGGCGATTTGGGAACCTGTGAGTTTTCCGGTTTCAGGATTGACGCTGAAATATTGCGATGACACAGAGCCTGCCGAATTAATGCCAATGACAGAAAGCTCACCATTTGAACCTCTTATCATGGCAGGTCCACCCGAATCACCGTCGGCTGCAAACGACAGATCATAATCCGCATTTTGAAGTCCCATAACTAAGTAACTGTCACGCGTCTCCTGAATCCGTTTCGTCGCGACAGTATAGTAATTAAAACCTGGAACACCTTCGCCCTTATTCCCAAAACCACCAACGATAA
>CAMLMF010000147.1 GCA_946480995.1 uncultured Bdellovibrio sp.
AAAACCTGTCAGTCTGTTTTTAAACTCCCACGGAAAAAACTTGTATCTGACTGAAATGCGCGTGCAAGAAGAGTTCGGTCGCGTGGTGCAGGTGTCATTAAAAAACGCGCACTCAGAATGTGATCTTGAAATTCGCTTAATTCCCAAGCAATGCAATGTCATCGTGCGCGCCCAGGGGAAGCAAATTTCCTGGGAAAAGGCTTTAGAGTTGGGGGCCTCGCCGGTGGTGGAAACTCCCCCGGCGCCCAGAACTTTAGAAGAGATTCACGAAGAGTGGCTAACTGAACAGGGCAGTGCAAAGAAAAACTCTTTAGACCCCGTGGTGCAGTGGGAAAAACAAAAAGCCAAGGATTTAGGAAAAAAGCGCAAAGCTTTAGAAGAAATCCAGAAGCAAATTGAAAGTGACAAGGCGGACGCGTGGTATGAGGCGGGTTTATTTTTAAAAACCCATGGGCATTTGCAAGTTCCCGAACATCTGGCTTCGTGTGTGCAGCCCAAAGAGTCTTTAAGTTGGAATATCGAAAACTGCTTTACCAAAGCAAAACAGCTGGAAGGTAAAAAAGTGGGGGCCCGCGAACGCTTCACTGAACTTGAAGCTGAAATCGCCAAACTTGAAAAGACCAAGTATTCTGAAAAACAAAAAAAGCCCCAACTTATTGACTTGATGAGCAAGGCTGAGGCGCGAGGGCGTAAGTTGACACTTCCGTCAGGGACCCTTGCCTATTGCGGTCGTTCCGCAGCGGATAACTTAGCACTGCTTCGTCAGGCCAAAGCGTGGGATTATTGGTTGCATTTGCGCGATTATCCAGGGGCCCATGCGATCATTCATCGCCAACGCGATCAAGAGCTGTCGCTAGAAGAAATTCAAGACGTCGCCGCATGGGTGGCGCGGGAATCTTTACCTGCAAAATCCCTGATGTTGGGGCAAAAAGTTGCTGTGGTGATCGTCGAATGTCGTTTTGTGCGACCGATCAAAGGTGATAAGCTGGGACGAGTCACTTATCATTCTGAAAAAAGCCTGAACTTAACCTTGAAATAGCCGCATTAGCCCTTGACTGACTCAAGGGTCTGTCTAGAATTTTGGGATCTGCATAGAGGAGATTCACCATGATTCAAGTCAGAGATCTCACCAAAGATTACGGTCCACGACGTGCTATTGATAAACTTAGTTTTTCTGTGAACAAGGGCGACGTTGTCGGTTTTCTTGGTCCCAATGGCGCCGGTAAATCGACCACGATGAAAATTATCACAGGCTTTATGGCCCCCAGCCACGGTTCAGCTTCAGTGGCAGGCTTTGACGTTTTTGAAAATCCCTTAGAAGTCAAAAAGCGCATCGGTTACTTGCCGGAAACTCCACCGGTGTATGCCGATATGTATGTGCGTGATTATTTGCGCTATGTCGCGGCCCTTAAGCAAGTGCCTAAAGATAAAATGGAAAAGTTTGTCGATCATGCGATTGAAAAAACTAACTTGGGCGAAGTGCAAAAACGTTTGATTCATCATTTGTCCAAGGGTTTTAAGCAACGCGTGGGTATTGCTCAAGCCATTGTGTCTGATCCTGAAGTTTTGATTTTAGATGAACCCACCGTCGGTTTAGATCCAAAGCAAGTGGCAGAAATCCGTGATTTGATTAAGGCCCTTAAAGGTCAGCATACGATCATCTTGTCCACGCACATTTTGCCGGAAGTGGAAGCGACTTGCGAAAAAGTTATCATCATCAACAAAGGCCGCATCGTTGCCGAAGACAGCATTCACAGTTTAGCGACCATGGAAAAGGGTCATCAACGTCTGCACGTGCGTTTGCGCAAAGATGTCAGTGATATGCAAGCAGTATTGTCAGGCGTACGCGAAGTGACGTCGGTGACGCTGGGCTCTTCGCAAAAAGAGTGGAGCATTGATCTGGCAGGCGGGGAAGACGTTGTCGACTCTATTTCCTCGTTGATCGTCAGTAAGGGGTTGGGTTTGTTGGAGTTAACTCCGGCGAAGCGTGATCTTGAAGATGTCTTCTTAAAATTGACTTACGGACAAGAATCTAAAGGGGGCCCGGCATGAGTGGCACACTGACAATTTTAAAAAAAGAACTTAAGGGATTTTATTTTAATCCGACTTTTTGGGTGATCTGCTTTTTGATCAGCGTCATCTTTAGCTGGGTCTTTCCAATTCAGTTGAATTTGTTTTCGCAATTGCTGACAAACTATGTAATGCAGCAAGGGGTCCCGTCAAATCAGCTTAATATTCATTACGGAGTTTTCCTAAGACAACTTTCATACCTTAATCTTCTTTTGATCTTTGTCGTGCCGGCACTGACGATGAAACTTTTTGCAGAAGAAAAGAAGTTAAGAACATTTGATCTTCTTTTGACGTCTCCGGTAACTTCTTTAGAAATTGTTTTGGGCAAATACTTTGCAGCGTTAGGGGCCGTGTTAGGTTTAGTCTTCGTGGCGTTCCTTTATCCACTGTCCACCTCGTTGCTCGCGACCTTAAACTGGACGCCATTGATCATCGCTTTCTGCGGGATCTTTTTGGTGGGCGGTGTGTATGCCGCGATGGACTTGTTTGCCTCGTCACTGACAGAAAATACGATTGTCGCTTACATCATTTCGATCATGTTTAATCTGTCGATATGGTTTATCGGGATCGGGGCTGAAGTGGTGGACAGCGAAGCGGGTCGCAAAGTTTTTGAACATTTGTCACTCAGTTCACATCTTTCGGCTTTGGTCGAAGGCACGATCCGTACAAATGGTTTGGTTTTCTTTTTCAGTGTCATCGTCTTGTTCTGCTTCCTAGCAGAACGTGTCGTTGAATCCTCGCGTTGGAGATAAGCATGAGCAAATTAAGCAAAGTTTCTTTTCTGTTTGCAGGCATTTCCCTAGTTTCCATGGCGATCACACGCTATTTGATTGGTGACTGGGTGCCTTTTTGTTGGGTCGCTTTAGGTTTGGCGGTTTTCTTCCTGGGCTTAGCTGCGGTGAAGGATCGCGCCTTTTTTGCCGAATTCTTTACGATGAAGACGACCAAAGAAGGCATGAGCATGGGCGTTTTGATCGCGTTGCTTTTGTCCGTCCTAATTATCGCGAACTACCTTGGCGTTAAATATTACAAAGTCTGGGATTTTTCCGGAGCGAAAACTAACACTTTGTCAGAGCAATCTTTGAAGCTGGTCGACGGTTTAGATTCTGACTTGAAGGTTTTGTTCTTCTATAAAAAGGGTGTCGAGGGCAACGAAGAAAATCGTCGTTTGTTCCGTGAACTTGTCAAAAAATACCAAGATCGCAGCAACAAGGTCAGTTTGGATTTTGTCGAAGTCAACGAGCGTCCTGATATCGCGCAAGAGTACGGTGTTGATAAAGGCAGCGGTGTCGTGTTTTTAAATTATAAAGGCCGTCGCAACCGCGTGGAAAAAATTGATGAACAAGAATTCACCAGCGCGATCGTCAAAGTCAGCCGTGAACAAACCAAAACGATTTATTTCACAGTCGGTCATGGTGAAAAAGATTTGAACGATGCTCGTGAAGGTTTGGGCTTAGGGTCCGTAAAGACCATGCTTGAAAACAATCGTTACGCAGTCAAAGAATTGCCGTTGATTCAAAATGCCAAGATCCCAGGCGATGCCGATGTGATTGTAATTGCAGGCCCCGTACAAAACTTCCAGGATTTTGAAATTGTCGCCTTGGAAAATTATCTAAAAAATGGTGGCAGCTTGTTGTTGGCGTTAGAGCCACAAAATACTGTGGGCCTTGAAAAGTTGGCGGCAAAGGTCGGTGTGGTTTTTGAAAACAATTACGTTTTCAACGTGGTCGATACTCCGATGGGTCGCGGGATCAACCAGGGTCCGGTGATGGGCGCGGTTTTTTCTGACACGAATAAAATCACCAAAGCTTTCGGGCGCAGCGAAGTCACTTTGTTCCGCTTCCCGCAGGGTCTTAAGAAAAAAGATATTCCTGCAGGTGTGGTCGTGGATGAAATCGTCAAAACAAGTCCGCAGGCCATTGCCAGCAACAGTCTGCGCGTAACAGGTGAGGGTGTCGAAGGAACGTATGCCTTGGTCGATGAAGTCACAGGTCGTTGGCCGGGGGCAGAAGAATCCGCGAAACCTTTTATGATGTTAGTTGCGGGCGACGTTGATTTTATGACCAATCAGATGCTTTACCAAAACTTGAATCGTGATCTTTTGTTAAATGCCGTTGCCGCTTTGGTGAAGGAAGAAAATATTGTCAGCATTACCGCGCGCGATGCGCAAGCGACGCAAATGATGCTGACGGAAACCAAATTCGCGATTTTCTTGTTTGCATTTATTATTCCACTTCCTATTCTGCTTTTAGGGGCCAGTGTCGGACTTTATCTTAGAAGGAGAAATGCATAATGAAACTAAAAGGTCGTACGATTCTTGTATTGTGTCTGTTGCTTTTCGGAGGCTATGCCCTTTATGACCATCAACAAGATAAAAAGAAAGAAGAAAAAAGTATGGCCGAAGCCCAACTGATGAAGTTGGACTTTGCGAAAGTGGATTATGTAGAAATTGATAAAGACGGACAGAAGACCGTTTTGCAAAGGTCGGCAGATGGCTGGAAGGTCACAGCGCCCATTCAAGATATCGCTGACAATCAAGTGGCTGATGACTTTGTTAAAAACACCTTCCCAGAACGTGTGATTGACGTTGCCAAAGAGGGCGAAGGTATCGACTGGGCTTTGTACGGTTTGGACAAGCCCTTGGGCTCTGTCACGTTTAAAACGTCTGGTGGAGAACAAACGACTTTTGAAGTGTCAGAAAAGAAAAATTTTGAAGACGCTTCGTTTGTTCGTCGCGATAAAGAAAACCGCGTCTTGGTGGTGAACTCTATTTGGCAATCTCGTGTAAAAAAGACCGCAGCGGATTTCCGCGATCGCCATGTTCTGCGTCACCGTATTGCCAGCGTGGACACGATCAAACTTAAAAACAGCAAAGGTTTGCAGGTCCTTCAGCGCGTCGACGGCACGTGGGTTGCTCCGGCACAAAAGGACTTAAAGCTTGATCAAAACAAAGTGCGCGAAATTTTGACCATGATCGCTGATGCGCAAGCCTCAGAAATTATCGAAGGCCATCAAAATAAACCAAAAAACTTAAAGACCTTGTACACGATGGATTTAGTTATGGATGGCAAAACTTGGACGGTGGAAGCTGGCCAAGGCAAAGACCTTGTGATCTTTGCCACAGTTTCAGAACCCGCATTCGTGTTACGGATGGAACCTGGAGCTTTGGATAAGTTAATCACTTTAACGACAAATGATTTAAAAGAGCAACCGGCGGACAGCGCCCTTCCGAAAGCGCAGCCAGAGCAGAAAGAACAGAAGTAATGCAAAAGATAGTTGTTAAGTCACCGACTCGCGTAGACCTGGCTGGTGGCACGTTGGATTTATGGCCTTTGTATTTATTTATTAACGGGGCATCGACTGTGAATGTGGCGATCAGCATTTACACGACAGCCGAACTGACTCCCCACAATGATGCAAGCATCGTGTTGGAATCTGCCGACTTAAAGATCAAAAAAAGCTACAGCAACTTGGTGGAAGCTCTTTCTGACACCGACCCAAAGATGGTGTTGTTGCAAACACAGCTAAGATATTGGATGCCGACCAAGGGGTTTACTTTAAAAACTTTCTCTGACAGTCCGGTGGGCGGTGGCTTGGGTGGCAGTTCAAGCTTAACCATCAGTTTAATGAAAGCCTTTGCGCGCTTCTGTGATCGTCCGTTTCGGGACACCCACCACATGGTGCAAGTGGCGCACAATATCGAAGCGGAAATTCTGAATACACCGACGGGCACCCAAGATTACTATCCGGCAGCATCGGGTGGATTGAATGTCCTTCATTATGGTTATGATGGAATTAGCCAAGAAGTTATGCGCGTGGAAAGCACGCCGCTCGCAGAAAAGTTTATGTTGGTTTATACCGGTAAAGCCCATCACTCCGGTTTAAATAATTTTGAAGTGATGAAAGATTCCGTCACGAAGGATGCGAACACATTGCAGGCCTTAAAAGACCTCAAGGTGATTGCGATTGAAACAGAGCATGCCGTGCGCTCTAAGAACTGGAAAGATCTTGGCACACTTTTTAAACGCGAGTTTGATGCACGCATTCGCTTGGCACCAGAGTTTTCTAGTCCTGAGATTGAAAAGCTTGCGGAAGTCTCTTTGCAGAATGGGGCTGAGGCTGTTAAAATTTGCGGAGCAGGGGGCGGTGGCTGTGTTCTTGTCTGGTGTCCTCCTGAAAAGCGCGAAGGAGTCGCAAACGCATGCCAAAAAGCCGGCTTTCAGGTGATGGACGCAAAACCCGTCGATCCTCTGTAACAAAAAATAAAGCTGTCAAAAAGAACAAGAAGGTAGAGCCCTCCCATGCGGGGGACGTACACCGCTTTGTTGGCATTTCCTTAGGCGGCGGCAAGACGGACAAGGCTTGCGTCGCAGTTCTTGAATACTATCCGAAACATAAGAAAGTCTTCCTGTCGCGTTTGGTTGAAAAAATCAAAAGCGACGAAGTGCATTCGGCAGATTTTAAAATCCACGAAATCATCGACCAATACCATAACGACATCACTTACGTGGCCTTCGATGTACCTTTTCGTTTTCCCAACTGTTTAGTGAGTG
>CAMLMF010000148.1 GCA_946480995.1 uncultured Bdellovibrio sp.
GGGCTGCATAAGAAAATTGCGGTACAGAAATAGCAACGAATAAAAAGGCGACGAGTGTTTTCATGACCTTCTTTTAAGGGGCCTCTGTAAGGAGCGCAAGGACTGTTCAAGAGTGTGTATTTTTTTAAGAGGAAGTGGGCCGAGATTACGCGGCCTCAAAACCCTTCATAAGGTCCGTGGAAAGACGCTCGGCAAGTTGCAACGACGTCTTGTTGTAGGCAGCCTTTTCGCCAAAGCCCATCAGCATGCCGACTAACTTTTCACCTGAAACAATGGGTACTATCGTCACATGGTCAGGAATATTTCCCTGGTTCCAGTCATCGAAGAACTTTTCATTGATTTCATTTAAAGAAATATAGCCATGGAAAGGTTTTTGTGTGGACACCACGATATTAAAAATGCTTGGAGTTTTCAGAGGAAAACGCACAGAGGTGTCTTTCATGCTTTGGAAGTTTTCATCCCAAGCAAAAGCCATCAATTGAGTTTCTTCGTCATCCAAAGTTAAAATCATGGTTTTTTCGAAGTAAGTCTTCATTTCAGTGAAAACATTTTTGATATTTTCACTGAGCAAAGAAGAATTCTTTTTCTTAATTTTTTCTAAAGAAAACTGCCCTGTCGCAACCGGATTCATAGTCGGCTTTGCGACCCCCGTCGGGCGAGGAGTTAAAGGCAAAGGTTTCGCAACCAATTGTTCTTCGAAAACACCTGATGAGGTTTTTTCTTCAGCTGGAGGTGAAGGCATTTGTGCCACGACAGCCGTTGCTGCCGGAGCTGCAGTGGGTTTTGCAACAGGATGAGGGACAGAAGTTTTTGCTATGGCTGGTTCGTCTAAGAAAATCAAATCAGACGAGTCTTCAGCGGGGGCTTTCGCTGCCGGGACAGGTTTTGCTGCCGGCTTTTCAGTGACCACAGTTTTTTCTGCAACCACGGTTTTCTCTGTCGTCACCGCCGTCACTTTGGTAGGTTCTGCGGGGGGAGCATTTTTCGTCAAAGCACTTAAGTCGACAATGGTTGCTTCGCTAAAGATACCGTCGATACCTTCGCCATTAGTTTGGGATTCCGCAGAGACATTCAGCTCATCTGCTGAAAAGGAGTCAGTCTTTTTTAAACTCGTCGCCGAAGTCATGGTCAGATCCATACCCTCTGGAAGTTCTTCTTCAGAAAGCGGGGACACGACACTTAAAGGCGGTGCTTTTTTATGCAGAAGATCCCAGCATTTCACCAGGTCATCATAGTTTGCTAAAACAAAAGCACAGGCTGGATTTGTAGGGAAATCCTGCGGCGGGTGAAGACATGCAACTATAACGGCGCCGTCCCACTCCGCCACAGGCAGACACTCCGATGACCACGGGTAATGGGTCGCCCACTTCGCGAACATTTCCTGGGATACGGGAGTTTCTGTAAAAAATCGTGACTGAAGTTTTGGCAATTTGTAAAATTCCGTGGCCCACGCTAAATAAGCCTCAGCGCTGATCTTTTGATTCTTTAGCGCAAAAGCTAAAAGACTCAACGGCGATCCGCTGGTTTCAAAGGCTTCTCTAAGTCCTTGAAGTTGCTCTTTAAAATGTTCAAACCACGCATTATAGTTCATCCATAGGTTTATCGGTAAATAGAGCTAAAACATAAGGAACCCGAGGTCTAGTCCGGGTTCGAATGTGAACTTTTTGCATCTTAGGAAGCTTTTTAAAGTTTGAAAACTGCAGATATTCTTAAGAGTTTTCAATACTTAAGAATTGTGGTAGCCTCCGCCGACCTATGATCCAAAACAAAGCATTTACCTATTTCGACCACAACGCGACGACACCCGTGTGCAAAGAAGTTCTGGAAGCTCTTCCTGAATTGGCACAGGCGTGGGGTAATGCCAGTTCCATTCATTGGGCGGGAAGAATGCCAAAAAATATTCTGCGAGATGCGCGCAAGGCCGTTGCAGAATCTGTCGGCGCCCGCAGTCCGCTTGAAATTATTTTTACGTCTGGTGGCAGTGAAGCCAACAACACTGTGATCAAAGGTCTTTTCGATTATTACCAAACAGCACAATTCTTAACGCCACAACAACGCTTAAGAACCCATTACATGTGTTCGGCCGTAGAACATCCCGCGGTGATTAAAACCATGGAGCACTTGCAAACTTTGGGTGCCCGAGTGGATTTTATTCCCGTGAATCGTCGCGGTGAAATCGATTTAAAATTTTATCAAGAGCATTTATGCGAAGAAACTGCTTTGGTTTCTGTGATGTTTGCTAATAACGAAACTGGCACCTTGTTCCCGATTAAACAAATGGCTGAAATGGCCCATGCTAAGGGCGCACTCTTCCATACGGATGCGGTTCAAGGTTTTGGCAAAGTGCCACTGAACTTGCAAGATCTGGGTGTCGACTTTGCGTCCTTCTCGGGTCACAAATTTTATTCTATCAAAGGCTCTGGTTTTCTTTATGCCAAAAAAGGCGCCAATGTCAGCTCCTTGATTCACGGGGGAGCCCAAGAGCGCCATCGCCGTGGGGGCACAGAGAACACGATTGGCATTGGTTGCTTAGGCATTGCTGCGAAAAGAATTTCTCTGGTCAGCGAAAAAGCCCAAGCCTTGGCAAAAATGCGCGACGAGATGGAAACCCGCATTCTTGCTGAAATCAGTGATGTCACAATCACAGCCGGCGAAACAGCGCGATTACCAAACACCAGCTCTTTGATTTTAAAAGGTGTTGATGGTGAAACCATGTTGATGTCTTTGGATCTTAAAGGTTACGCGGTTTCCACGGGGGCGGCTTGCTCAAGTGGCAATCCAGAGCCAAGTCCGGTGTTATTGGCGATGGGTTTAACTCGTCAAGAAGCGCAAAACAGTTTGCGTGTCAGTCTTGGTTGGGAAACCACACCAGAGCAAGTGAATGGATTTATTGAAGCATTAAAAGTTGTGGTCGCACGGTTGCGATCACTGCAAAACGACGAAGGAGATTCTTGTCATGTCTAAAGGAAGAGTCCTTGTTGCTATGAGCGGAGGCGTGGACAGTTCTGCCGCGGCTGCGCTACTAGTCGAACAGGGATACGAAGTTATCGGAGCTACAATGCAAGTGTGGGATTACTCCACTTGCGACATCGAAGAAGGCAACGGCACGTGCTGTTCAAGTCTTGATGTGGATGATGCTCGTGCGGTGGCCGACCGTTTGGGTATTCCATTTTATGTTCTTAATTGCGAAGCCAAGTTCCGCGCTGCAGTTATTGATCCCTTTTTAAAAGCCTATCTTGAGGGCAATACACCGCTGCCGTGTGTGAACTGCAATACCTATTTGAAATTCGATCATCTAGTTAAAAAGATGAAAGAGTTAGACTGTGATTACTTGGCAACGGGGCATTACGCAAAAATCGTGGTCGATGACAAAGGCAAAGCAGCCATCCATACGTCAACTGACGATTGGAAAGATCAAACGTATTTCTTATTCACGATTGATCCAGAATTAGTGCCAAAACTTTTGTTCCCGATCGGGGATATGAAAAAGCCAGAAGTGCGTGCGTATTCGGAAAGTCGTGGCTTGATCACGGCGAAGAAAAAAGATTCGCAAGGAATTTGTTTTGTTGGCAACCAAGGCTATCAAAACTTTATCAAAGGCCAAGTTCCTAAAGCGGTTTTAGATACCAAAAAAGGTTCGTTGAAGCGTTATCCAACAGGTGAAGTGATGGCATCCCACGATGGTATTCACAATTTCACCATTGGCCAAAGTAAAGGTCTGGGCATGGATCATCACGAAAAATTATTTGTGATTAAGATCGATGCCGCAACAAACACGGTGTGGGTCGGGGCTGAAGAAAATCTTTTTGCTCACGAAGTGGATGTTGTTGAACCAAAACTTTTGGGTGATTTACAAGATGGCGAAATCATGAATGTGAAAATTCGCTATCAGCACAAAGGCTCTCCGGCGCAAGTTTTCAAAACAGCGACCGGTTATAAATTAAAATTCCAAGAACCACAAAGAGCTGTGACCCCAGGTCAAGCGGCTGTATTCTATCGAGAGCGTGAACTAGTAGGGGGCGGATGGATCACTCTCTAAAATACCAAGTTCATACATTTGGTTGTAAGGTGAATACTTACGATGCGGGTTTGATTCAAAAGAATCTGAACGCGCACGGTTTTACGCCGATGATTACGGGTGATAAAGACACACGCATTCACGTTTTGAATACCTGCGCGGTGACGGCTGAGGCGACCAAAGAAGCGGTTCGCTATATTCGTCGTCTAAAAGTTAAAGACCCGTTTTGCACAGTTGTCGTCACTGGCTGTGCCGCGCAAGTGGACACAGGTTCTTTTTCTAGTTTGCCAGGGGCTGATTTGATTGTGGCGAATTCCCACAAAGGAACTTTGCCGGACCTTTTGAAAAAACACTTTCGTGGTGAATTGACTGAAAAAGTCTTTAAATCAAATATCTTTAAAAAAGAAGATCTTGAGGCTGGTGGCGGGATTGAAAAATCCCACACACGCACTTTCTTAAAAATTCAAGATGGCTGTAACAGCTTCTGCACTTACTGCATTATTCCTTATGCGCGCGGTAAGAGCCGCTCAATTCCGGTTGCAGATTTAGTTCAACGTATTAACGATCTGTATGCCGAAGGCTCCCGTGAAGTGGTTCTGACTGGTGTACATATTGGCGATTACGAAGACGAAGTCGGTGGCAAGAAATACGTAATGGAAGACTTGATTGAGCAACTTTTGGCGAAAACCCAAGTGCCACGCTTCCGTTTGGCAAGCTTAGAGCCGGTGGAAGTATCCGAAAGACTTTTGGATCTTTATCAAGACGCACGTATGTGTCCGCATTTCCATATGAGCATTCAAAGTGCGAATACGGACGTCTTGTTTCATATGAAACGTAAATACACACAGGACGATGTGCGTAAGTCATTATTAGCGATTGAAAAGCGTGTGCCAGGATCATTTGTCGGTATGGACGTGATCACAGGTTTCCCAACAGAAACTGATGCGCAGTTTGAAGACACGTACAAAACGTTAGCAGAACTTCCGTGGACGAAGTTGCACGTTTTCCCGTACAGCGAGCGTCAAGGCACTCGGGCCGCAGCGATGGCTGAATCGGTGTATCCGCATGTGCGTGCGGAACGTGCTGCGCGTTTGCGTGAATTAAGTCTACAAAGATATACAGACCAAGCACAGTTGCAATTGCATTCTATCAAAAAAGTATTAGTCCTTAAAGGTGCAGCCAGAGGTGGTCAGGGTTTAAGTCATGATTACTGGCCTGTGGACATCGCGGGTGCTGAAGGTTTCTTGGATCATTGGGCGGGTCAGGAAGTCGATGTGAAAATAACGGCTTATGACCATTCTAATAAACAGCACATGGAAGGTCATTTAATCGGCGAGGTTCTGACGTGAAAAACTTAGAAGCTCGTTTGGGTTATCAATTTAAAAATACGGCTTTGCTGAATCGTGCACTGACGCACAAAAGCTTTGCCAATGAATTAAAACAAAACACCGAACACAATGAAAAATTGGAATTCCTGGGTGACGCGGTCTTAGACTTAGTCGTGGGTGAATTCTTGTTTGAGCGTTTCCCAGAAGACACTGAGGGTGGCCTTTCAAAAAAACGCGCCAGCATCGTCAATGAAGAAGTGTTATCAGAATTGGCTCTAGATATGGAGCTCAACAAACTGATGCAACTGGGTAAAGGTGAAACACTCACGGGCGGTGCTTTGAAGCCACGCCTCGTTGCCTCTTCTTTAGAAGCCATTGTCGGGGCCATGTATTTGGATGGTGGTTTTGATGCCGCCAAAGGTTTTATCCGTCGCGAGTTCTCGACTTTGACAGATAAAGTGTGTGGCAGTGAAGATTTCGAAAAAGATTATAAAACTCGTTTGCAAGAGCTTGTGCAAAAATCGCTGAAAGAAACTCCTAAGTACGAGGTCCTGGCTGAAGAAGGACCCCCGCATGATCGAGAATTTTTGGTTTGTGTAAAAGTAAAAGAAGACGTTTGGGCCCAAGGGCGAGGGCGCAGTAAAAAAAATGCGGAACAAAGTGCAGCGAAAAACGCCTTAGAAGCAAAATGTAAGGAGACGAATTAAGATGGGATACAAAGCAGGATTTTTAGGACTTATCGGACAGCCGAACGCGGGAAAGAGTTCTTTAATGAACTTTCTCGTGAACGAAAAAGTGTCCATCGTCTCTGCCAAGCCGCAAACGACTCGCCGTCGTATTTTGGGGATTTGGAGCACGGAACAAGGGCAAATCGTATTTGTCGATGCTCCGGGTTTGATTAAAGCTAGTAAAGGTTTAAATAACTTCTTAGCAAAGGAAGCTGAAGAAGTGATCGCCGATTCTGATGCTTTGCTTGCAATCATCAGCGTCGATGAACAAAAGCCAGAAGACGCTGAAAAAGTCATCGACATGGTGGCTTCAAGTGGCAAGCCGTGGATGGGTGTGATCACGAAAGCCGACCTTGAGGAAAAAGCTCATCGCATTATGATTCTTCGTAAAATGATCGAAGAAAAGGGCGGCAAGGCCATGTCTGTGTCGATTAAGCAAAACGAAGACGAGCAAGAAGAGCGCGAAGCTTTGTTGATCGAATTCTTGAGTCTTTTGCCAGAATCACCGGCGCCATTGTATGAC
>CAMLMF010000149.1 GCA_946480995.1 uncultured Bdellovibrio sp.
GCAGAATTTGAAAAGCTTGGTTTTACAGGGACCCCTGTGACTTTAGTTAACGGCGTGGCCCTTCATGGGGCCCAGCCGTCGGATGAAATCGAAAGAGTGATTGCTTTAACAGAAAAATAGTAACAGGGCGCGCTTAGCGCCCTGTTGTATCCAAGACAACGTAATGTTGGCCACTGCCATCAAGGGGAATCAAAGATCCTGAAGATGGGTCTACAGCGTAAGCAAAGACAGGCAGTCCGATGCGCGGTTGCACGACATGAAAGCCCATATTCACGCGGTAAGCAGAGTTCGGATTGCAGCCGCGGCTTGTGCTGACGTTGTCGCCCAAGTTCATGTCAGCTCTTCCAGTTCCCGCGAAGGTGCCAGAGCCCGCGGGGCCGCCAATAAAGACTTCAATATCTAAAGATCTTGGTTGGCCAGGAATACAAGCATAGCCCGTCACCCAGTTTCCGGAAGCGCCATCGGGTTCCACCGATGTGATGCCGCCGCGAATATTGCTTGTTTGTGCAGCTGGGAAAGACACGCGGCCAGATTGGCCAATTGTTAGATTAGGTAAGCCAATCGGGGAAATACCGTGGACGAACACGGAAGCACCTGCAAACTGCACAGCTTCGCTGCGAGTAAACGGAATCGAGAAGCGGTGATTGCTATATTGCGTTTGGCACTGTTGCGCGACAGCGGGTTCGCTGGGGCGATCCGCGCGAGCGGCTTTGGCGAATTGTCCGCCAGCTCCGGCAGCACCATTCACGTAAACATGCACATCAATCGATTCATTTCTGTTTTTTGCACAAGCCCAACCATTTAAAACTAAACCTTGTGCGCCCAAATCCTGGAAGCCATCAATATATCCATGAATAGGTCCGCCGGCAGGAGGAGCTGGTGGCACTGGAGGAGTCGGTGGAACTGGTGGTGGGTTCGGAGTTGGTGGCACTGGTGGCACTGGTGGTGGAGGATTTGGATTCGATCCACAGCGACGGTATTGGAAGTTGTAGGTGATGCCTGATTGAATGTCGATACTGTCGACAGAAGCCATCGCGTCTTCGTTACGACGATTGGTTTCCGTGGCCATCATGGATTGTGTTCTTAGAATGACTTCCGCACCGCAAGCGCTCCATACATCAAGGTCTGCGCGCAATTCGTTGGTGAAAGTATAGTTGTCATTATAAGGTCCTAGGAATTCTTTTGAATAACGGCGGCTGTTTTTGCCGGCGAAGAAATAATCCGCAGAAAAGCGCATGCGTCCACCGCTTGGTAAGGCTGCAAACCCACGATAGTCGATTGTAAATACAGCCACGCTGTATCCTTGCGGAACACGAACAGGGATGGCGATATCGCAGTAACGTTGATCCACGGTAAGGCCCGTGTATCCACCCGCAGCTGTTGTGAAGTTGTCAAAAAGGATGCTGATGGCTTGTCCATCAGGTGTGAGGGTAGCTCTGGCTGTTCCATTGGCACAACCTGCTCCGCCGAAGGTGGCTCTGCCGAGCTCTAATTTTTGAGCAGAAGCGCCTGCTGCTAATAAGGTAAGAAAGGCTCCGGTAACTAAGGCTTTTAAGTTCATAAATCCCCTCGTGGTTGGAAACTGGTGTCTCTTTGCGACCGCTCCCCTTACTTGTGCAAGGTCGGTGCCGATAAAAAGGGACTTATTGGCTCTTTATGTGCCTTTGAATACGCCGTGCGCAGTAAATTTTTCTCGAAGGCTTTGATTGAGGTGGGTCATTTCGGCCTTAAGGAAAACCTGAAAGAGCTCTTCTGCGTCCAAATTGTAAAGATGGATCAGCTTAATAAGACAGGGGATAGGTGGGTGGGAGTGTCCTCGCTCCCAATTGGAAACGAACTGTGGGGTGGAGTAGCCAATTTTTTCAGCAACTTCTCGTTGCGACAATTGCGCCTCTTTGCGTTTTTGGCGAAGGAATTTTGCTAAAGCATTGCTCATGGGTTGTCTCTTTTCAGAGGGCGTAAAATCACTTCATAGATTCCGGCATGCATATCAGAGGGCAGGCTCGGTCGGTCCGAGGTCTCTAGCGAAATCTTGCGGCTGCGCCCATAAAGTTCTTCGACAGAAACATTTAGAATGTCACAGATTTTAAATACGTGCTCCATCTTGCGCGGCTGTTGTCCGGCAAGCCAATGATAGATTGTTTTCGCGGGGACCTGTGACATGCGGGAGAGTTGCGCCACAGTGATGCCCTTATCGTTCAAGATACGCCGTAAACTCTTAGTCAGGCTCATAGAAGACCTTTCGACCAAACCAAGATTAGTTTTGATAAACTTTCCTGGATTCAGAAACAAAATTCTCGCCAACGGGATTTCAATTCTCGTAAGCGGGATACATTTTGGATTGTCTTGATTTTGAGCTTAAACCAGCCCCACGATTGTTCTGTTTTGGCAACAAAACCAGCCTGAGTGCCTAACGGCGTTTTTAGATTTATAAAAAATGGTGCATTTGGCAACTACTTTTTGCTCTTGCCTTCTGGAACACAAAACGAAAACATCTTAAGCATGAAAATCGAAGAGCTTTACATTTACCCGATCAAGTCTGCGCGCGCTCAGCGCGTTACCAAAATGCCGATCTCTCACGAAGGTCCCGAGGGTGATCGACAATGGATGTTGGTGGATGAAAGTGGAAAGTTCATTTCACAAAGAACGGTGCCCAAACTGGCGACAGTGGAAGTCTTTTGTGACGAATCTTCCTTAACCGTCGGTATTCAGAAAATGTTCGTGAAGATCTCAAAGAACAATTCCTTTCAGCGCAAAGTGCGTGTGTCAGTATGGAATGATTCTTTCGATGCGGCTCTTGAGCCAGATTTATATTCGCAAGCTTTGGCGAAATATTTAGGGGTGAACTGCCGTCTGGTTCGTTATGCTCCGTATTCTCAACGCCGCGTCCGTTCCTTAGAGATGGAATGGAAGCCTGAGGTGCGTTTTGCAGACGGTCGTTCTGTGCAGATACTTAATCTTAAAAGTTTGCAGGATTTAAATTCTCGCTTGTCTGTCCCCGTGGGGGCGGATCGTTTTCGTGCTAACATTCTGTTTTCTGGGACCGAGGCCTTTCAAGAAGATCAGTGGAAGCGTATTCGTATCGGCAGTGTGATCTTTTCGCAGCCCAAAAAATGTGCTCGTTGCACAATCACCACAATTGATCAGCAAACAGGATTACCTTCTGGTCCAGAGCCTTTAAAAACTTTGGCCAGTTATCGTCGCGATGGAAAAGATGTGTTTTTCGGTTCGTTGTGGATTCCTGAAAGTCCGGGGGTGGTAAATGCCGGGGATGTGATTGAGGTCTTAGAGTAGCTCTACGGAGTTCCTTACGTCCTCGCCGTCACGAACATTTTAGCGTAAAAAGCTTTCTATTTTTTTTAGGCAATGCTGGGACGCCAGAGAATTTAAATTCACATCAAAAGCATGGGACTGATTTTTCAACAGAACGACCTGCAACGCTAAATTATTCTTTTTCCCAAATTCTTCTAAAGCATGTGCTTGCTCGACATCAACGACAGGGTCGCGGTCACCGTGAAAGACCAGGATTTGTGTTTTCCCAAGATGATTAAAGGCGCCGACAGAGTACTTTTGCAATGTTTCCGAGGTCACGCCTTCGGTTTTAAACAACTGCTCTAAACGCTCGGGCCAGTCTAAGATGTCGCCGGCATAGGCGTGTTCTTGAATTTTAATAAAATCAGTGATCGGGTAAAAAGACACGACTTTGCGGATGAAACCTTCAGGAAATTCGTTGGCAACAGCCATGGCTAAGTATCCACCAGCCGAGCGCCCCGCCGTGTGAATTTGTTCCGGTTCGTAACCGCGTTCTTTTAACACCTGCAAAGCGTTTTCGATTTCAGCTTTTAGGTCCGCGATGATGACCGGTAAATCAACTTGGGGAATGCGGCGATAGGGCAACACCACGACGTGAAAGCCTAAGTTGTGTAAAAAAGAATTAAAGGGGTTGATTTGTTCTAAGCTGCCATGACTAAATCCACCGCCGTGAATTTGAAAGACCACAGGGGCGGTCAGTCTTGCCGCCAGATAAAACTTACTTTCGACGACCTCGCCAGAAGAGTTTTTAAGTGCTACCGCTTCAGATGAAAAATCAAAATAATTTCCAACCACCAAGGACTGCGCAAAGCTTCGCATCGTCAATCCAAAGTTCGCGATGTCTTTGAAATAGATGGCCAGCAGGAAAATAAAATTAAGGCTCAGTACAAACAATGCGGCTGGGTGTACGAGGTTAAAACCTAAGACGATGATCGCTGTGCAAATTAATAAGACAACAGGTGTAAAAGCAGAAGTAACCAGAGACAAAGTCCACAGAAGCCCCTTATTTGTGAGCTTCCGTGTGTACAGTAAAGACAATGAAATGAGACTGGCAAAAAGGAGCATGAGCATGCTCCTTATACTAATCTAATAGGACTTTCTTGCAAGAGTTAACCGTGCGGCCATCCATTTTGATAAAGTCAGTCATGAATTTGCCGGCCGAATTGTACTCTGCAACCGGAGCAACGCTGCGTACGCGGCTGCCTTCGTTTTTCTCGCGGTTGATCAAATCCAATTGATCCGAACCACGTTTTTCTAGGCTCTGTTTTTCGAACTCAGCGCGTTTTTCTTCAATCCACTTGTCGCGACCGACCATTTCATCTGAAGGAACAAGTTCAGGAGGTAATACTTCCAATGTGAACGGGCGTTTGCCCTGGGCATTCGTTGCCGCTTGGAAGTCTCCCAAAGCCTTGATGAGGTATACCGGACGGCTGCCACGGTGAGCGATCGCCGCATTTCTCGCGATGCTGAAGGCCCCTAAATGCGTTGGCAACGGGAAGTTCGCACCAAAGAACGGCAAGTCACCCTCTGGATAGATCGCAAACAAGAAGCGTCCTGTGGTTTTTTTGATCAGATCCATGACACGTTGTTTGATGTTCTTTTCTTGTTTGAAAATAATTGTTTCATCCTTATTTTCAAGCACGTTGTAAATCGGCCATACGTCTTTGTTTGTCAAAACAGACACGGTGTCGACTTGCAAAGACTTAGCAACATTCTTCATGCTGGCAAGATCCATCAAGGCATGTTCGTGATTTAAGGCCAAGACGATGATCGCATTTTTTGGAATACTGTGCGGAGCTGTTTCTTTACCTTGCGCATCGACGTGTTTGATCAATGCTTTGTTGTTTTTGTTTCCAGAAAGAGGTCCCAACGGCATTTTATCAAAGAATGTGTTCAGCTTTTCATTTTTTAAACACAAGCGCGTGATCAAAGAACACACCATTTTTACGTTGTCCTTTTTAAATGGCAGGACATTGCGCAAGATATCTTTTAAACCGCGTGTGACTGGTTGGCGGTTTTCAAGTTTTTTCGTGATGTCAGCAAGGGCTGTCATGTTTTTTGCGATGTGTTTTCCTTGTTTGCCTTCATCAAGTAAATCCAAAGAATCCGCCATGCCGTTAAGAACGCGGTCCACAGCCCATTTTAGATCTGACTCTGTATTTACCAAGCGCTCCATGACTTCGGCATTGCGCTCGTATTCGACAAAGATTTTTTCATAGTCCGCAGCGAACTCCTGGATACGGCGAGAGAAAATATCCGCAAAGCGCTCTGCTTGTTGAACGATGTCGCGGCGCTCAGAAGAATTCAACTGAGTATGTTCTAACAATTGCGGGATGAACACGTCTTTGATTTGTGCCTGAATCGTTTTGTCATAATTCAAAAGCTTATTAATATAGAAATTAGCAGATAAGTTTTGCTCTTGAACCACTTCGCCACGGCGACTGTCGTTGTAACGAGCTGCCAGTTGTTTTTCTAAGTCAGCCACAACGACAGGGGAAGCCTCAAGGTCTACCGTTGGTACGGGTTTTCCCTTTTGACGAGCGATCGCACGTTGCATACGTTGTTTTTGCGCTTCAGCCCAAATACCTTTTGCAGATAAGAACTTAGTCAGGCCTTCAGGGCGCGGTAAAAGAACGGCGAAGGTGTCAAACCAGAAAGTGCGATAGTCACCATGGGCTTGGCGCAAATAGCGCGGAACGATTTTTTCGATCGGTAACGAGTTGTTAGCTTTGTCCATCAAAAGACGGAATGAGTCCGTGGCCCAAGTGATTTCTGCTTGGCTGACCGGTCTGTTCTCAGCTTTAATTTTAAGAATATGTTCATTGACGGCTTGTGCTTGAGTGATCAAGCGTTTCAATTCAGCTTTTTGTTCTGCTGTGATGTTAAGATTTTCTTTTTCACCTAGAACTTCCAACTCGATCAATTTGCGACCGAACTGGGCTAAGTTATTGCGCACATACATGACCTCGAAAGTGCCCGGTTGTGGTTTTTTTAGGTCACCAAAGACTTTGCCTTGTTTAAACTCTTCCGCTTGAGCTTTGATGGATTCTGCCAGTTGGTCTAACGGTTCGCCCACTTGGAAGGCATCAGCCCATTTGACATACCAGTCAGATAAGTAAAACTCGGCTTGCAGGTCCGCATAACCCCACAGGCTTTTGAAACCAAATTTTTTGTCAGTCATGTGAACATGCGGCAAAAGGAATTGGAACATTTTTGAAACCAGGAATTTTTCTCCGGCGGCAGTCAAAGTGTCTTTAAAGCTTGGGAAAAGCATTG
>CAMLMF010000150.1 GCA_946480995.1 uncultured Bdellovibrio sp.
TGAATACAGTTGCCCCACATAATCACTTAAAAGACCACGGCGATCTTTTTTTTCGTGGAAGCGGATCCACACATCCCCTTTGCGAGTTTTATAAACCCAGGGCTTTAATGAAGCGTCACTTTGTTCGGCTTTCTTCATATCATCCACCAGATCTTTAATTGGCAACTGTTCTAAAAGAACCGGCCCCAATTCTTCAATCACTTCAGCCGAGATATTTAATTTCTTTCTTTGTCTTAAAGCTTGGAAGTCGAAATAGTCTTGCGCGCGCTTGGATTCTAAACTGCTGACCAGATCTTTAAGAAGTTTCGCTTTCCACTCATTCCACGCTTCGGGATTGGTGGCGCGAATATCAATCGCCGTAAATAAAGCCAGGCGATAAAGTCTTGCACCAGTGACGCCTTTTTCGCGCAACTCTTGCCAAACCTTAGGGTCACGAGGATTTTTTCTGAATGCAGCCTGAGAAAGTTCTAAATGGTTTTGCACCATCCATCGAACTTCCTCTGTAAATGTTTTCGTAAAACCAAAAGATTTAAAATCCTTTTCAACGATTTCAACGCCAAGGTCAGAATGGTGTTCGGAACTTTCCATTCCCTTCGCAAGATCATGATACAGACAGCTCCACGAAAGAATGCGCCAGTCTTCAGCCGAAAGATTTTTATGCAAAGATTTAAGCGGCCCTAACTCTAAGGGCTTTTTATACACACGCTTAACTTCGCGACAGGCCTGCATGATGTGCGAATCAGCTGTGAACCTGTGATACTGATCATGCTGCACATACCCCACCAGGCGACGCATTTCAGGCAACAGTTTATCAATCAAACGCGAGCGAAAAACGCTGACTAAGAATTCATCTGGCGCCTTTACGTTAAGGACTTTTTCCAGTAAAGCCCCGCGACGCTTTGCCATGATTTTCACGTTCTTATCTGGCAACAAATGATCTAAATTTTCGCGGACTTTCTTTTGCGTCAGCACTTGTGAATTTTTATGTAACGCACTTACCAAATCTTCGGCGCGTTTGTATTCTAGGCGTTCGATTTTTCTTAATGAGTCTTCCGAAGCTGCGGCAACTTCCACGATCCAATCTGAATAAAAATGCACACGGGAAAGTCCTCGCTGCAAATCGCGCATAAAATCTTTGTGGGATTTAAAACCCATCCACTTACCTAAATCAAATTGCACGGCACCCGATAAAATATCGCCATGTCCTTGCAGGTGTAATTTCTGGCGCAGATTTAAAAAATAACTGCGATAGTACTGCAAGACATTTAACGCATGTCCAGGGTTCGTAAACTTTTCCGCGAACAATTCGTAAATTTGTAATCCTTGTTCAAGGTCACGCAATCCGCCAGGGCCGTATTTGATATTTGGCTCTAAGTAATTGGTAATCGAATCATAGCGATTCGCACGGCTTTTGCGTTCTTCTTTCAAGGCCTGCAATAAAATCCGGCGATAATGTTTTTTTCGGCTCCAAATTTTGCGCTGTTGTTCGTAAAGTTTTTTAGCCCCTTCAGGGGTCCATGGACGCGCTTTTAATAAAGCTAAAATATCAAAGGCTTCGACATTCTCTGTCCAGTCTTCTGGATTTTGTGGCATGCGATAGCGCAGCTTTAGACCTTGTTCTTGCACTTTGTCGACAAAGCTTTTTACCTTAGCCTCATCACCACAAAATAATACATCGATATCTGATTTCGGACTTAACTCGCCTCGGGCCCAAGAGCCCAAGATGATCGGATGACATTCTTGCCATTCGCGAGATGACTTAAAAATTTCTTCAAGACGATTGCCTAACCATCCAGAAAAGTTATCCGCTGAAAAACAAAACACCTGACGAACATCTCCATCAGGTGTCATAAGGGGCGGCGTTAAAGCCTCTTGCGCTTGTTCCCACTGTTCAGAGGAAAGGAAGGACTTTTGCGCCATAGGAATTAAGCTTCCTGTCCAGCGCGGGCGACGATCTCTTTCCATTTAGCGATTTGGTTCATAGCATCCAGTGGGCTCATATTCATTAGTGGATATTTTTCCACCTCAGACATCAAGCTCTTGATTTCTTCCGAGACCTTAGGCTGTTCTGCAACATAAGATTCTGGCTCCTCGATTGTCATCGCATCTAACAACGACAGCTGACTGCTTGCTTGCATTCGTTTTGATTCAATTTCGCGTAACAAACTCTTTGCACGCTTGGTCACCGAAGAAGGAAGGCCTGCCAATTCTGCCACCTGCACCCCGTAGGATTTTAAAGCAGGACCGCGCACCAAGGTGTGTAAGAAACGAATTTCACCGTTTCTTTCCGCCACAGTCATATGCGCATTGCTGATTTGTCCAAAGCTTTGATCCAAACTAGTCAGCTCATGATAGTGAGTCGCAAAGAACGTCAACGCTTTCACATCACTTAGTAAGTGCTCAAGAATTGATTGCGCTAAACACATGCCATCAAAGGTGCTCGTACCACGGCCGACTTCATCCAAGATCACTAAAGAATCCTTGGTCGCATTTTTTAGCATGGCCGAAGTTTCTGTCATTTCCACCATGAAAGTCGAAAGACCTTCTGACAACTGATCGCTAGCCCCAATGCGCGTAAAGATCGCATCAAAGATCGGCAAGTGAGCTTCATCTGCAGGCACGAAAGATCCCATTTGCGCTAAGATCGCAGTCAGCGCCACTTGGCGCATCAATGTCGACTTACCGGCCATATTGGGGCCTGTAAGTAACAAACAAGAGTTCGGACGAAGTTCAATGTCGTTCGCAACGAAATTTTTCTTCACTGTTTGTTCAACCACGGGATGACGACTGGCTTTTAATTTTAATGAGCCATCTTTAGTGAATTGCGGACGAACGTATTTTTCTTCCAAAGACAACCATGAAAGACCCGCCGCCACGTCGACTTCACTGCATTCGTGCGCCAGTGTTAACAAAGCCGGACATTGTGCCAGGATTTCTTTGCGCAGAGATTCAAAGAATTCAAATTCCAAATCTGCGCGCTTGGTGTTTGCACTAAGAACTTTTCTTTCAAGTTCGACAAGTTCATCTGTGCAATAGCGTTCGGCATTGGTTAAAGTTTGTTTTCTTTGATAGTGCGCAGGAGCCTTGTCTTTGTGGGTGTTGGTGATTTCGATGTAATAACCAAAGACGTTGTTGTAACGGATTTTCAAACTTGAAATACCCGTTTTTTCTTTTTCTTCAGCTTCCATACGCGCAACCAGTGCTTGTGAATGCGTTGAAAGTTCAATCAACTCATCAAGTTCTGCGGAAACACCTTGGCGAATCAAGTAACCTTGTTTGGTTGCCAATGGTGGATCTTCCACTAACGTGCGTTCGATTTTATAGGCCAATTCGCGCAAAGGTTCAAAATTTGCAGTCCCACCTGCGGCATGCACCAGAACTTCCAAAGCACTGATACCGGCATGCACGCTGCCCGCTAAGGCCAATAGATCACGACCGTTGCATTGGGGTTGCGAAATTTTTCCCAGACGGCGTTCGATGTCGCCCATTTGTCCTAAAATTTGGCGCACGCGTTTTAATTCAACCACGTGACTGCGCCAGAATTCGACCGAGTTCAGTCTGTTTTCGATCGCTTTTTGATCTCTTAGTGGAAAACTTAACCACTGACGGAACAAACGACTGCCCGCCGATGTTTGCGTGCGATTGACAGCGTGAAATAAACTGCCAAGGCCTTCGCCTTTGTACGTCGAGAAAACTTCTAAATGGCGCAAGACTGTTCCAGAAATATCTAAACGATGTTCCAGATCGCGTTCAACGAACGGAGACAGCGTCGCTAAAGAGTCTTCGCCAGAAAGATTTTGAACATAAGAAATCAAACGAGCCGCCGACATCGGTGCACTGTTTTTTAATAAATCATGAAGAGCATCGGCGACCTCTTCGTGACGACTGATCAAAATGCCATCAAGACCTGTAATCAAACTTTCATCGTCTGCGGAAATAACAATTTCAGCGACCGGTAAGATTTGAATGAAACGCAGAAGCTCAGCGGTTTTTTGCGACCTAAAGAAAAAAGCCTCGCCCGTTGTCGTATCTAAGAAGCTGATGGATTCTTTATCAAGACTGACCAAGTAATGTGGTTTTGTCCCATCCAACGTATCTGAATCGTAAACCATGCCGGGCGTAAGAACGCGGGTCACTCCGCGCTTTACAATTCCTTTGGCCATTTTTGGATCTTCCAGTTGATCACAGATCGCAACTTTAAATCCCGCCGCTAAAAGTTTATTGATCGGACCCGCCACAGAATGATGGGGAACTCCGCACATCGGCGTTTCGTCTTGAGACTTTTTATTTCTTTGCGTCAGGGCAATACCCACAACCGGCGCCGCTTTCACGGCATCGTCAAAGAACATTTCAAAAAAGTCGCCCATGCGGAAAAGAAGAATCTTATCCTGATGAACGGCTTTGATATCCCAGTACTGTTTCATAAGTGGCGTTTGATTTGACATAGTGGGAAAAGTTAACCAAGACCCCTCGGCAATTCACTTAAAAACGCAATGCATCTGAGAGCGAAATCGCAGAATTAAACAACACGAATAACCCAAAGCGTTAGTTACTCATTTTTGCAGGCTTTTCACCCCTATTATTGACCAGAAAAGCCCGAAAAAAGGGCATAGTTCACAAGATGGCGCAGCCCCCTTCAGCGAATGTGCTGTATCTATTGAATCATCGGTCTTCTGTGATAAGATTACACCATGAAGCATTGCTTTCCGTACCACTCCGTAGTTCTTACCTTCCTCTTCTAAACGGGCAAGTTTTCTAACTTGTCCCTGCACCTGACTTCGTTACTGACACCATTTATTTAAACTCAACTCAATCGAGATCTATCACATGAGAAAAGAATTTTACCTTACCTTCTTGTTGGTCTGCGCGCTCAACATTCTTTTTTACTTCTATTGGCCGCCGGGTGTTTATTCCTTGCTGTTCTTCGTTCCTTTTTTTCTTTTAGGGTTTCGTGACATCTATCAAACTCGTCACGCGATCAAATCAAACTTCCCTGTTTTCGGGCATCTTCGTTACCTTTTTGAATCAATTCGTCCGGAAATAAATCAGTATTTCATCGAATCCAACACCGACGGAAAACCCTTCAGCCGCGAACAACGCTCTGTCGTCTATCAGCGCGCAAAAAAAGTTTTAGACACGGTTCCCTTCGGAACACAACACAACGTCTATGCCCAAGGATACGAATTCGTCACCCACTCTTTATACCCAAAACATGTCGACCGCTCAGCCCTGCGCACAACCATTGGCAGCGACTTGTGTAAACAGCCTTACTCTATGTCACTTTTAAATATTTCAGCCATGAGCTTTGGTTCGTTATCACCCAATGCCATTTTATCTTTAAACGGTGGAGCCAAAGACGGACACTTTGCTCACAACACCGGCGAAGGTGGAATTTCCCCTTACCACTTAGAACCCGGTGGAGATCTTATTTGGCAAATCGGCACGGGATACTTCGGTTGCCGCACTCATGACGGAGATTTTGATCCAGAGCTTTTCAAAAAGAACGCCAGTCATCCGCAAGTAAAAATGATTGAGTTAAAGCTTTCACAAGGTGCAAAACCAGGTCATGGCGGCATCCTTTCCGGAAAAAAAGTGACGCAAGAAATCGCTGACATTCGCAACGTTCCGTTGGGGAAGGATGTGATTTCTCCTCCAGCGCACACGGCTTTTTCTGACGCCCGTGGCATGCTTCACTTTATTTCGCAGTTACGCGATCTTTCCAATGGCAAACCTGTAGGTATTAAACTGTGTCTAGGACATCGTAACGAATTTGAAGAGCTGGTAAACCTTATGAAAGAAACCCAGCTTTATCCTGATTACATTGTTGTCGATGGCGCAGAGGGCGGCACTGGAGCTGCTCCGTTAGAGTTTGCTAACTATATGGGAATGCCGGGTACTGATGCCTTAGTTATTGTCGTGGATTGCTTAAAAGCCGCAGGACTGAAAGAAAAAATTAAAGTCATTGCTACAGGCAAAATCACCACGGCTTTTGATATCGTAAAATTACTTTGCCTTGGCGCGGATGCAACCTATGCCGCTCGATCCATGATGTTGGCTTTGGGGTGCATCCAAGCCCTGCGCTGTAATAACAATAAGTGCCCAGCCGGGGTGGCAACGCAGAATCCAGATCTTTTTAACGGGCTGCATGTTCCCACAAAACGAACTCGTGTGAAAAACTTCCACCAAGAAACCTTAGAGGCGGTTGCTCACCTTGTGGGCGCCATGGGCATAAGCGACACGCATGCGCTTCATCGAGGTCATCTTTACAAAAGAGTAGATGAAAATCGCATCAAAACTTATGCAGATCTGTATCCTTAATTTTCAAAGAAATTCTTTTTAGATTTTAATTCTAAATACGTCTGAGCCGGCAACGTCCGGCTTTCAGAAAAGGTCAGAATGGCCTCAGAAACCTGATCCAATGTAACCACATAATCTTGAACAGTCGCAAAAAGATGTGCCCGATCAGCGTCACTAAGATCTTCAAAAAGTGCTTTTTCAAGATCAATCCCGGACATTTTTTGAATGCGTTTTTTGATTTCAAAATTAAGCTTATTAAAATAGTTCGAAAAAATAAG
>CAMLMF010000151.1 GCA_946480995.1 uncultured Bdellovibrio sp.
TCTTGCGACGTCTTTGAACCCATCGTGACTAAAAAAAGCTGATAGTCTTTTTTTAAGTATTCCAAGTTTTCAAGGGCCCCTGGCATTAACGGCAAGGTTGCGGGAACAGCGGGGTTATAAAACTCTTGCAAGGCCCCTTCGACTGCTTTTTCCGGTTGCGAAGTGCCGAAGCGTTTTACGATGCGAGTAAAGATCTCGGTGTGGGATTGTTGCGACGCCATGTCGTGGCGCATTTGCAAACATTCGTCCAGCGAGCATTGCAGGCCCGCGGCAAGCATCGCTTCGCACGCACGGCGTGACGCTGCCGGCACTAAAATTCCGGAAGTGTCTAAAAGCGTGTCGTCTAAATCAAAAGCGATGGACTTGTATTTCCTCATTAAACTGTTTTTCCCGTCAGTAACATTTGTAAGCCGGTCTTAAAGTGAGGCCACACTAAATTCAAATCGATGTGTTCCTGCTCTTCGATGCACACCACGGGGATCTGGTGTTCCAGCCACCCGTATTGGCCCAAGCTGCCAGGGGTTGGATAGCCAATGTCTTCCCGTGCTTCGTAAGTCGTTCCCGTCGCCAGGATCTCTGCCGCGGTTTTGCCGGGATGGCCGGTGTATACAACGCAAGGCTCCCACGAGTGAAAGTGTACTATGAGTTGTGGTTTTTCGTCCTCAATCAGTTTCACCAAAGCCTGAACTTCAGCCTCGCTTCCGGGCGAAGGCCCAGGGTAATAGCGCGGGGCTTTGGCTTCCGGGCTCCAGTCGCGGCAAGGGAAGTTGCGATTCAGATCGACGTTATTGGAGTTTGTGCGTTGGTTTTGAGAGTAGCCGTCGGGATTTATGCAGGGAATTAAGAGCCAAGGTCGAATTTTCTCAGACTCATGGGCTTCTTTTTCCTTTAGCCACATGATCAATTCTTGCGCAAGGCGCACACCTTCGGGTTCATCGCCATGAACACCGCCAACGAACAAAATCGGTCGCTCGGAAAAGTCGCTCAAACTGTGTGATTTTTTATACAGCTCGATCGGAGTATTCTTTGCTGTGCGGGCCCAAGAAGTTTGGTGAAATAATTTTCCTTGCATGACATAATTAAGCCTGCTTTTTTCAGAGAAGAAAAGCTTTTAAAAGGAAGTTCGTAAATGTCAGAAAAAACATCTGAGAAATTGACGGTTATCGCCTTGGCGGCAGGGAAGGGAACTCGTATGAAATCCCCACTCCCTAAAGTCCTTCATCCCGTAGCGGGCCGTCCCATGATCGAAAAAGTCATTCAAGCTTCAAAACAAGCCGGCGCCGCCGAAGTGCGCGTGATCGTCGGTCACGGTCAAGCCCTGGTCAGACAAGTGGTGGAACCAATGGGTGTGTCTTGTTACGCGCAAGATGAACAGTTGGGCACGGCCCACGCGGTTCGTTGTGCAAAACCAGAAACCATCGAAGGCGATGTGGTCATCATGAACGGCGACCATCCTTTGATTGAAGGTGTGGACGTGAAAGAGTTCGTGCGCATCTTCCGCGATGAAAAATGTGATCTAGCGGTTGTGACAGCTGTCGTAAAAAGTCCCGGCGAATTCGGACGTATCGTGCGCAACCGTGGTGACTTGATGGCGATCGTAGAAGCCAAAGACGCTTCGGCAGACACTTTAAAAATCAACGAGATCAATACCGGTATTTACATCGCGAAGGCGTCAATCCTGGCTGAATACTTGCCGCAAATTAAAAATAACAACGCGAAAAAAGAATTCTATATCACTGACTTGATTTCCATGTGCATTCAGGACAAATGCAAGGTGCAAGCGATTCGTTCGACTCCGAAAGTCGCGGTGGGTGTTAACAATCAAGCAGAGTTGGCAAAGGCCACACGCTTATTGTTTAAACGTAAAGCCATGCGCTTGATGGAAGAAGGCGTATTGATGATCGATCCACGCACAGTCTATGTGGAAGAATCTGTGGAGATCGGCGCTGGGACTGTGATTTACCCGAACGTCTTCTTGCGCGGTAAAACCAAAATCGGTTCGTTCACGGTGATTGAATCCAACTGTTTCGTGTCAGACTCTCAAGTGGGCGACAGTGTGCAACTGCGCGGTGGCAGTTACTTAGAAGGTGCGAAGTTACACAATAAAGTGACGGCAGGTCCTTACGCGCGTCTTCGTCCAGAAACAGAGATCTTTGAAGAAGCCCACGTGGGTAACTTCGTTGAAATGAAAAAAGTGAAGTTCGGCAAAAAATCAAAAGCAGGACATTTAACTTATCTCGGCGACGCCGAGGTGGGTGAAGAGGTCAACATTGGTTGCGGAACTATCACTTGCAATTACGCTGCAGATAAAAAGAAATATAAAACAAAGATTGGCAATCGAGTTTTCGTTGGCAGCGACACGCAATTTGTCGCGCCGATTGAAGTGGGCGATGACGCGGTCATTGGCTCTGGATCGACAATCACAAAAAATGTTCCGGCAAAAGCTTTGGCCGTGGCCCGTGGAAAACAGTTTGTTAAAGAAAACTATGTTTCTAAAGCCGCAGAGCCAGAGACTAAAGAGTAGGTGAGTTATGTGTGGAATCGTAGGTTACTTGGGACCGCAAAATCCCAAAGACATTATTGTTAATGGTTTAAAAAAACTTGAGTACCGTGGTTATGACAGCGCGGGCGTAGCTATTTTGGACAATGGCAAAGCCAAGCGCGTGCGTGCTCAAGGTAAGTTAAAAGCTCTTGAAGACAAATTGGTGAACGAAAAGTTTGATGGCCATGTCGGCATCGGGCACACACGCTGGGCGACTCACGGGAAACCGTCGGAACGCAATGCCCATCCTCATCAAGTGCGCGGGATCAATCTTGTGCATAACGGGATCATTGAAAATTATCTCGATATCCGCGAAGAACTTTTGGCTCAAGGGGCAGAAATCACTTCAGACACAGACTCTGAGTTGGTCGCGCATTTGATCGCGAACGAAGTGGAAGTGACAAAAGATCTGTTCAAAGCCGTGCGTGGCGTTTTGGATAAAATCCGTGGGGCTTTTTCGATTTTGGTGATGTGGGAACATGAACCGGATCGTTTGGTGGCCTTTAAAGACGGCCCACCATTGGTGGTGGGTTTAGGCAAAGAAGAAGTCTTTGTTGCCAGTGACGTGCAAGCGTTGATTCAGTACACGAAAAATTTCGTTTATTTGGAAGACCGTGAAATTGTCAGCATCAAAGGGGCAAAGGCAGAATTTTTCTCTGCCAACGGTTTCCCAATTCAAAAGAAAATTGTCGAGTTGAACTGGAATCCCGAAATGGTGGAAAAGCAGGGCTACTCACACTTTATGTTGAAAGAGATTTACGAGCAACCGCGTGCGGTGGCGGCGGCGATTGAACCCCATGTAAATCCTGAAACATTCACGGTGGCTTTAAAAAATGTCGGCTTCGGTGGACATCCCGTGCAAAAATTAGAAGAACTTGATCGCGCTACGGACTGGGCAAAAACCCAAGAAGTTTTCAAAAGTATCGATCGTGTTTTCATCATCGCTTGCGGCACAAGTTTCTATGCCGGCATGGTGGGTAAATATCTGATCGAACAATTGGCGAAAGTGCCAGTTGAAATCGACATCGCCAGCGAATTCCGTTACCGCAATCCTGTAATTCCTGCAAAGTCTTTGGTTGTGACGATTTCACAAAGTGGTGAAACAGCGGACACCTTGGCAGCCATCCGTATGGCGAAAGAGCTGGGCGCTACGACTTTAAGTATTTGTAACGTGAAAAGTTCCACGATTGATCGTGAAGCGCACGGACACTTGTATATGAATTCAGGTCCTGAAATCGGTGTGGCTTCGACAAAAGCATTCACCAGTACGATGGCCGTTTTAAATTGTCTTTCGTTGGCGATTGCACGCACACGCGGAGCAATGGATGCTGCGACTGAAAATGAATTGGTGAAGTCATTGTTGGCAGTGCCAAGTCAGATGGAAGGCGTGTTGGCTTACGACAAGTATTTCGACGAAGCTGCCTCTGCACTAAAACTATTCCGTGGCTTCTTGTACATGGGCCGTGGCACCAGCTTCCCAATTGCAATGGAAGGAGCTTTAAAACTAAAAGAGCTCGCTTACATGCATGCCGAAGGTTACGCCGCTGGCGAAATGAAACATGGTCCTTTGGCCTTGATCGACGAACGCATGGCGATTGTGATGGTGGCACCTACAGATCACTTGTATGAAAAAACAATCAGCAATTTGGAAGAAGCTCGCGCCCGTGGTGGAAAAGTGATTTCTATCGGCACGGGTGAAAATGAAAAATTGCGCTCTGTCAGCGAATACTATTTAGCGATTCCAAAAGCACACTGGACAGTGAATTCGATTTTGACTGTGATTCCATTGCAGTTGATGTCTTACCACTTGGCTTGCAGCTTGGGTTACGATGTGGATCAACCACGTAACTTGGCAAAATCAGTGACGGTCGAATAATCAAAAAAAACGGCTGGGTTCTTATCCAGCCGTTGTCATTAAATTATAAAAAGATTTTACTCGCTCAACAAACTCGACAGTTTCATAACCTCGAGCCGCTCCGTACTCTAAGTCTTTGGCATATTCAGGATCTGCCAACAGCGGAAGAACTTCTTTCAGTTGGTGCCACGAATTAGGATTTCGTCCCATTTTCTCTGCCAACTTCTGCGCATCTTTTAAGTGTCCCAGGCCAATGTTGTAAGCCGCCAGTGTAAATGCCAGACGATCTTTCGGGTCTAAGTCTTTCGGCAGTTGATTCATCAAAAAGCGTAAATACTTTGAACCACCCCAGATACTTTGTGCTGGGTCCGTGCGATCTTCGATGCCGACATGTTCTGCCGTCTCGTTCGTTAACTGCATCAAGCCCAAGACGCCGGTAAAGCTGCGGGCATCGGGATTCCATTGTGATTCTTGATAAGCAACCGAAGCAATTAATTGCCATGGTAAACGGTGTTCGTCAGCCGCTTTGCGGAACGCCTGTTTGTATTCAGGCAGCGTTGACTTGATCATTTTTTGAAAGCGGATGATGTCCTGTTTATTTAACTGCGCCAAATAAGTGCGGTAACGATCCAAGACACGCATTAACTCGTCACTGCGTGAAGCTTGTTGATACCAAGAGTTCATCAAGTGCAAAAGATCATGATTGTCAGGGCGCAGTTGCCAGCTTAGCGAATACGCTTCAGTCAAAGCCGTCACTTTTTCGACTTGGGTGTAATAGCGCGCATAGAAGTCACCGCTAAAGTTTTCAGCGATCACACAGTCGCTGTTTTCAGACTCTAAGGTCGCCATCAGATCTTCAATTTTTGTATTTTCAAAGATCTCTAGCTGCACATTCGGAGAAAATTGGCGCAAGCGTTCAGACAGTCCGTGATAATTGTCTTTATTAAGTAATGCGACCTTTTTACCAGCCAGGTCACTGACGTGCTGGATCTTCGCTTTGCTGTTGCAGTACAGGCTTAGGTGCGTTTCTTCATAAGCCGGGCTTTTAAGGAAGCCAGACGCATGCTGAGGCGTTCTTAAGCGGGCAGCGGCGATGTCGCCCTCGCCATTGGCTAAAGCTCTTAGGACAGAGTCCTCGTCCGGCAAAACGACGTATTTTAATTTAAGATTATAGTACTTAGCAAAGTTCTGGATCAGGTCATGGTCGATACCGAAAGCATCACCGCGTTTTGGCTTACTATATATAAGAGGATTGTGCGTTGTCAGTACGACGATCTCACCCTTGGCCTCAACTTGCGCCAAACTGTCTTGTTCGTCCCAGTACATGGCATCACATCCGTTCATAGCAACGGTGATCAGGCCCAGGGCACTGACGATCAAAGCACGTGAAAATTTCTGTCGAAATCTTAAAATCCTACTCATAAGGTTCGGCCTAGCTACCTGATGGGACGTAGCAGGCGCAAGCTTTAACAGTCGTAAATCAGGTTAAAAATGCGAAATCTCCACGGTTTGTGCAGAAATTCAGCGGCCAATTGTAAAAAACTTCAGGTCCGAGGGGAGGTTACAGATCAGCGTCAGGAAGTTGTTTTGCTCTCATAATTTTAACGCGCTACCTCTGAAGAACCGCTACAGAAGGGCTTTTTACGGGGGGTCGAAGGGTCCTGCCTAGATGATCGGCAGCCGCTGGGGTTTTGTTGACACCTATCGCGGATTCTTCGATCGTGCTAAGGTTCGTTTTCCAGGAGGGGTTTTGGTGGCGGAGTTTTCTTACGTTCATAGTCGTGGTTGGATCGAAGTCGTTGTTGGTTCCATGTTCAGTGGAAAAACCGAAGAGCTGATCCGTCGCCTGCGTCGCGCGGAGTTTGCGCGCCTGCAAATTCAAGTTTTCAAACCTATTATCGACAAACGCTATAACGACATGGCCGTGACATCCCATAATCTAACGACCATTGAATCTTTGCCGATCAATGATGCTGAAGAAATCTGGAATCACTTAAAGCCGGGAACAAAAGTTGTCGGTATTGATGAAGGCCAATTCTTTTCACAAAACTTAGTCCAAGTAACCCAAGATCTTGCCGACCGCGGTTTGCGCGTGATCATTGCCGGTCTTGATACCGACTGGCAGGGTAAACCTTTTGAACCGATGCCGACTTTGATGGCGATCGCGGAAAGTGT
>CAMLMF010000152.1 GCA_946480995.1 uncultured Bdellovibrio sp.
CGTCCAGAAACTATGTTGGGCGATAGCGCTTTGTGTGTTCATCCTGATGACGAACGCTATAAACATTTGATCGGCAAAAAAGCCATCATCCCTTTGATCAACCGCAAGATCACAATCATCGCGGACACGTACGTAGATAAAGAATTCGGCTCAGGCGTGGTAAAAATCACTCCGGCCCATGACTTTAACGACTACAAAATTGGTAAGTCGCACAATCTTGAATTTATTAATATTCTAAATAAAAAAACAGAGCTGAACGAAAATGCTGGTCCTTACAAAGGCTTGAAAGTTCAAGAAGCACGTAAGCGCGTGCTTGAAGATTTGAAAGCGCAAAATCTTTTAGAAAAAGAAGAAGTGCATGTGCACTCTGTCGGGCACTGTTCCCGTTCCGGCGCAGTAGTTGAGCCGTTCTTATCTGAACAATGGTTTGTGAAGATGGAACAGCTGGCAACACCAGGAAAACGCGTTGTTGAAAATGGTACGATCCGCTTTGAACCGGAATCTTGGACAAAAGTTTATTTGCATTGGTTAAACAACATCGAAGACTGGTGTATTTCTCGTCAATTGTGGTGGGGTCACCGTATTCCTGTTTGGTATTGTGCTGATTGCGAACACCAAACAGTCAGCGAAGCCGAAGTCACAGCTTGTGAAAAGTGTAACAGCAAAAAAGTTTCCCAAGACGAAGATGTGCTGGATACATGGTTCAGCTCTGCTTTATGGCCGTTTTCAACGATGGGTTGGCCGAATGAATCGGAAACTTTAAAAACGTTCTATCCGACAAGTTACTTGGTCACTGGCCACGATATTATTTTCTTCTGGGTTGCCCGCATGATCATGATGGGACTTGAGTTCCAACGTGACGTGCCTTTCCGCACGGTTTACATCCACGGCTTGGTACGCGATTCCCAAGGCAGAAAGATGTCGAAGTCTTTAGGCAATTCGATTGATCCCGTCGAGATGATCGAAAAGCACGGAGCCGATGCTTTGCGCTTCACGTTTGCAGCCCACTTGTATTCAGGTAAAGATTTTAAATTCAGCGAACAACGCCTCGAAGGTTATAGAAACTTTATGAACAAGATCTGGAATGCGGCACGCTTTGCTCTTTCCAACTTGCAAGGCTTCCAAGTTCCAGCTGAAGGCGTAAAAGCCCTACCGAACAAATCGCAAATCAGCGTCTTTGATCAGTGGATTATTTCAAAACTTGCCGAAGTGACAAAAGAAGTTGAAGAGGCGATGGAGGCTGAAAAGTTCTCTGAAGCAGCTACAGCGCTTTATCAATTCATCTGGAATCAGTTCTGTGACTGGTATATTGAATTCACAAAACCAATCATGAACGGAACAAACCAAGAAGAAAAGCAAGCAACACAATTAGTGATCGCGCAAGTTCTAAACCGCATCATGCGTTTGTTGCACCCATTTGCGCCGTTTATTTCAGAAGAGATCTATCAAAAGCTGCCAATCAAAGGCGCCGCTTGTATCGTCGATCAATTCCCGAATATCCGTAACGACAAAGAATTCTTAAGCCTGGGTTCGTCTCAAGCGGCTTTAGAAATCGACATCGTGAAAGAAGTGATCACGGCCATCCGTAACATCCGCGGTGAAAACCGTATCAGTCCAGCGGTAAAAATCAACGCCCGCTTAGGTGTGACGAACGACCAAGTTCAAAAAATCCTTGGCAACAATCGCACGGCGATTTTGAACATGGGTCGCATTGAAAACTTGGATATCGGTGCTGAAGGCAACTTAATGAAGTGCGCGGTAGCTCCGGTTGTAGTGAAAGACGTCGGCGTAAAGGTGATCATCCCACTTGAGGGATTGGTCGACTTTGATGAGGAAGTAAAACGCATCAATAAGCTGGTTGAAAAACTGCAAAAAGATATCGGCATGCTTTCAAGTAAGCTTTCCAACGAAAAGTTTATTGCGAACGCGGATGAAGATGTTGTTGCAGCAGACAAAATTCTTTTAGCGCAATCCAAAGTTCAGTTGGATTCTTTAAGAGATGCTTTGACTCGCTTCCAGTAAGGTTAAATTTCATATGAAACGAAAAAAGGAGTTCCACGGAACTCCTTTTTTTTGATTTTCTGATGCAAATTCTCGTCAAATTTCTAGCGACTGATATCCACAATCAAATTTGATTTTTCAGTCGCAGAAATCGCCACACCCGTAAAGTGCATGCGTATTTGCAAATCGTCGAACATCTTTGCCATGCGCTGACAATTAGCCCCTTTTAAAGTTACAAACATTAAGTAACTGGGTAAACCGGGCTGATATTCAAACTGCGAATGCACCACGGTTTCACAGCCCTCCGCCAACTCTGGCACATCTGTCGGAGTGTAAGCCACCCCTTCCGCCAAAGAAAAGCGCAGTTCCCTGTCTGCCAAACCAGAATCCGCCTTATCCAAAACCAAACCTAAACGCAGATTGGCTTCTTCAGTGACAGGATTCCACACGAACGAATAATCATATTGATGGGGTCCCAGTTCACGGATCTTAAAGCTCATGAAGTTGTAAGCAGCTTCACTTGCATTCGACCAAAAACCGACGACAGCCACAAGTAACAGCAACGTGTACTTCATGCTGCCCCCCTTTATTTGATAAGACCGATTTCTCGCAAACGTTGCATCAAAAAGTCGTGACCAGTGATATCAGCATACTTAGCACCTGTCCCCTTACATGATGGCAAGCAACTTAACATTGCTTCAGGGTGTGGATGCATAAAGAACGGCATTGAATAACGGGCTTGATTTGTTCCATCTTGCGGATTGATCACTCGGTGAGTTGTCGAAGGCAAAACGTCATTCGTCAAACGCGCCAACATATCGCCGACATCGACGATCAAAGTGTCTGGTTCAGACACGATATCTAGCCACTGACCATCGCGATCTTTTAATTGCAAACCAGAAGCTGTCGCCGCTGGCAAGATCGTGATGAAGTTAATGTCTTCGTGAGCTGCCGCACGCACACAGCGTGGATCGACACCTTCAGGAATCGGTGGGTAATGCAAAAGACGTAAGATAGAGTTTCCGTCTTTCGTCATTTTCGCAAAGAAATCTTTGGGAACTTCTAAAGGAATTGTTAAAGCCTCAAGCATCACATCGCCGGCTTCTTCCAAAGCGTTGAATAAAGATATGAAGTGCTCTTTGAACTCTGGAACTTCTGCAGGCCATACATTTTCAGGATAAACAGATTTTAAAGCGTTGCCTTCAGAAAGAACGCGGCCTACGTGCCAGAACTCTTTCAAATCCATCACTGGAGAGTCTTTGGCATGCTCTTGACCAAACGGAGTGTAACCACGTTGGAAGCCTGCTTTTGGGGAAATGTAAGATTTTTTAACTTCAGTTGGTAAAGCGTAAAACTTTTTAAGAAGTTCGTAAGCTTTGTGCAACGATTCAGCTTTGACGTTGTGGTCTTTTAGAATGATGAAGCCGTATTCTTTCAGTCCTGTGAAAAGACTGTCGATGAACTTCGCGCGATCAGCATCAGTGCCTTGCGTATAACTTGCCAGACTGAGTGTCGGAACTTTACGAAGAGTGCTGTTTTCAGAATGAGAAGAAGTTTCCATTGTTCTCATGATTTCCCCCTTATTTTTGTTCTAAACGGACTGTAACAAGGTGCTGAATTAAAAAGCAACTGCAACTAATTATGCGTAAAAAGAATATCGTGGACGCTGACCAAATTCGGCCCCACGAATTTAAAATGGATATCTCCGTCAAAAAGACGAACCGCGTGCTCGTTGCGATACGGGGACTCCCCGGCTTCATAACCGCGATAAACCACCGGGCGCGGATCCAATTTCAAGGTTTCTTCGACGATTTCTTGTAATGCTGTCTCAGGATATCGCGCCTGCCACTGCGCCATTAATTTTGCCGCGTGCTCCGTAAATTCTACACGAATGGGCTCCTGCGCGACCTCTGCCGGCCACCCAGAACGGGCCTCTGGCAAGGATTCAACAAAAGGAAGGTAAGGCTTAATATCTAAAATAGGCGTGCCGTCGACAAGATCTGCTCCGGCCACAACGATACCATCTTTTTCAACGCGAATAAGTTCGACCAAAGACAACCCAATAGGATTCGGGCGATGCGGACTGCGAGTCGCAAAAAGGCCCATGGTTGCACCACCTAACCGCGGTGGATGAACTTTGGCATGAAAGCGGGCTGTTTTATTTTGATGAAATACCCAGATCAACCACACATGACTAAACCCCTCCAAACCTTGAAGAGATTCCTCGGGCTGTAAATCGGCGCGAATTTTTAGCTGCGCCCAAGCCTTCTTCACCAAACCGGGCTGGCGAGGAGTTCCGAATTTATCGCGAAAACACGATTCAATATAACCAATGGGTTCCATCGAGGTACGCCGTACCTTTTTCGGATGTCTTGCGTCAAGCAATTTCAACTCGCCCCAGGTTTTCTAAGGCGAGTTGGAAATTTATTAGAAGTTTCCTGATCTTTTCATCAAACCTTCGCGGTTTTTGATGATGATCTCTTTGCCATTCAAATCAATCAGGCCTTCGTTTTTGAACTCGGTCAAATGACGAGACAATGATTCATTGATGGTGCTTGCTAGCTGCGCAAATTCATTGCGAGTCAGCTTAAGATTCAAGGACACTCCATTTGGCGTTTGCACCCCAAATCTGTCTGACAGCATCACCAATTGGTAAGCGATACGCTCTTGCACAGACGCTAGGTAATGCAATTGACTGGTGTTTTCGAAAGACTCTAGGTCATTTACCGACTGATTTAATAAAAGTTTCACCAGGGGGCTGGCCTGAGCAATGGCAACCTGAATCAGCTCTCTTGGATAAAGCCAAAGAACTGTCGATTTTACTGCTTTGGCATGGCTTTGCACCGGGGCGTTTTTAACGAGTGCTTTGTAACCAAAATATTCCCCCGGGGATACAAGTTTGGTTACGTATTCATTTGTCGTCGTGCGGCCTCTGGCGTGGGAGCGGTTCACTACGACCTTAACACATCCAGATTGAACATAATAAAGTCCCTTAGGTTGCTCGCCCTCTTTAAAGATTGTTTCTTCTTCTTTAAGATGAATGACCTCATAGGGAACATTTGAAGTGCTTGGAATATTGAGGTTCAAGTTTTGGTTTGCCATAAAACCAAGAGAGTTAACGCCGCCGTTTAGGATTGTTTGAGATTCCATTCTTATTACCTCCGAGTTGCTTCGTTGAGTTAATCGTTACGGCAATCCTAAACTGGTATTAAACAATCAACTAATTGAAATTAAGACATAACAACGTTGTAACGGCGGAGTAAATTTACTTAGCTGTCCTTTCGGCTTGACTCACCAAGGCGCTGCTCTTACTTTCACGGACCAAGAAATCAAAGTTTTTTTTGTAAAATCAAACGCTTACTTGATGCCAAAAAGCATTCAAGTTTCTTTGTTCTTGGGGGACCTAAAGATGGCTAAATTGATCCTTACCAACTTGTTAATAATGCTATTCAGCACATTTTCATTCGCAAATACTCTTAAAGTAGGCTTAGTTTTAGATAAAGGCGGCAAAGATGATAAGTCTTTTAATGCTGCAGCTTACTTGGGTGCAACGAAAGCGCAGAAAGATTTAAAAATCGATCTGAAATATGTCGAGGCAACTGACACAAATGCGATTGAAAATTTACATCGCTCGTTTGCGCGCAAAAATTTCGACCTTGTGATCGGAATTGGCTTTGCACAAAAAGATGCTGTTCAAAAAGTCGCAGCACAATTTCCAAAAGTAAAATTCGCCATCGTTGACGGAGAAATTAATGCCGCGAATGTGCGCTCTTTGTTGTTTGAAGAACACGAAGGTTCGTTCCTGGTTGGCGCATTAGCGGCGATGACTTCCAAAACAAACTCTGTGGGATTCGTCGGCGGCATGGATATTCCGTTAATCCGCAGATTTGCGATGGGTTACTTTGCCGGAGCAAAATACATTAATCCAAAAATCACGACGACTGAAAACTATGTCGGCGTAACGGGCGAGGCTTGGAACAATCCTGCAAAAGCCAAAGAACTTGCTTTAGCACAATTCGCAAAGGGCGCTGATGTTATTTACACAGGCGCCGGCGCTTCTAATACGGGTGTATTCGATGCCGCTGAAGACAAAAAGAAATTCGCTATTGGTTGTGATTCAAATCAGAACTGGATCAAACCCGGCGTAATTTTGACAAGTATGTTAAAAGCCGTGGACGTTGCAGTTTTTGAGACGATCAAAGAAACTCAAGAGGGCAAGTTCACAGGTGGCGTCAGCCGCTTTGGTTTGAAAAACAAAGGTGTTGATTACACCTTAGATCAATACAACGAAAAATTGATCCCTGCCGAAACTCGCAAAAAACTAGAAGACATCAAAGCTAAGATCATCGCGGGACAAATCCAAGTTCCTGACTATTACAAAAAGAAATAGTCCATGAACATTCCAGCAGCGATAGAGTTCAAAGGAGTTTCGAAGTTTTTCGGCGAAGTTCACGCCAACTCCGATATTTCTTTTTACGTCGCTAAAGGCAGCATTCACGGCATCGTTGGTGAAAACGGTGCCGGCAAATCCACCGCTATGAAAATCCTTTTTGGTCTT
>CAMLMF010000153.1 GCA_946480995.1 uncultured Bdellovibrio sp.
ATTTTCCTCCTCCTTGTGGGCAATAGCAAATGTTCTAACGACGAGGTCCAGGTACCAAACTTAGACGTTTGGCAGTGGTAGGCACTCGACGATCTCAACCGCATCCCCAGGGAAAATCATAAAGTGCGGGTGATTTAAGAACATCTTAGCGGCTTCTTCGTGGGATTCAGCTTCAACTAACGTATACGCGGTCAGTGCATTCTTCGTATCCGAGATCCCGTTTTCATTAACCAGCTTCGTTTTACCCAAAGGGGCGCCAAGGTCTTTGATATTGGCAGCGTACTTTTGCGCCCACTGACCCCAAGATTTCATTCCTTCTTTTTCACGCTGCTTCATGTCGGCCTCACTAAGTTTCGCCCATTTGTTATCAGCACTTGTTGGAGTTCCAATATACACAGCAAGATATTTTTTCTTCATAACAGTCCCCTTTATCCTTCGAAAGCTTTTTGCAGTTTTGCGATATCAAACTTCACTTGTTGAAACATTTCATTCATCGCGCGGCTTTTATGAGGAGAATCGGGACTCTTCTGGATTTTGTGCAACAGTTCCGGAGTCACTTGCCAAGCAAGACCAAACTTATCTTGCAGCCATCCGCATTGCACTCCTTTGCCTCCGTCAGCTGTTAATTTTTCCCAATACTCGTCGATTTCTTTTTGGGTTTCGCAAGTGATGGCTAAAGAAATGGCTTCGTTGAACTTAAATTGCGGGCCCCCATTTAAGGCGACGAACTTTTGCCCGTTAGCTTCAAACTCGACCGTCAACACAGTCCCTTCGGGTTTACCGTGAAACTCAAAACCTTCTTTTCCGAAGTAAGTTTTATCGCCGATCTTTCCGTCCTTAAATATAGACGTGTAAAAATTGGCCGCTTCTTCGGCCTGCGTGTCGAACCACAGGCACAGGGTGAATGGTTTCATTAAGCTTCTCCTATTGTGAGGTTTCCTTAATAACATACTAAATGGTATGTTATTAAGTGTAAAGCTTAATTGTAAGGGCGTGATTTATGGCAAAAGGACCCTTTTGGGGTCCTTTTAAGGGGAATAAGTGGGGTTATAAGAATTTTGCCATAGCCAGGCAATCAAAGTACTTATCATCGAGCTTTCGATACTTTTTAATAAGTCCTTCCTGTTCAAATCCAAATTTTTTATAAAGAGCAATTGCAGGTTCATTTGAAGTGTAGACACTAAGTTCAATTTTTTCTAACCCGAATCTCTTTGAGTGATCTAGGACAGATTTCAAAAGTTTACCTCCAAGGCCTTTGCCGCGAAATTCCGGAAGCAAGCCCATGCCCAAACCGCCGCGATGTGATTGGCGGGGATTAGTCATTGGGAATACATCACACCAGCCAACAACGTGGTCACCTTGAACTGCATAGTAGACGGGACCATTCTTTGAAATAAGGCCCCTTTGAAATGCGCTGACTTTCTCAAGTGGGGGAGCTTCAATCATTTCGATGTAAACTCTTTCGCTGGCTACTTTTGAAAGTGCTTGGTGAAAGCTTTCGAAATATTTTTCCGATGGATAGATGATATCAATTTCCATTTGTGACTCCTTTTGCCGTTTAAGAATCGCAGAAGGAGTGATTTTATTGCAATTCCTTTTCCTTTAAATTTTTCCAGAAGGTGCATCTCTCCGATCTCACCGTGCTCACGCATGTCTTTATCTCGCGGAGGTGTAAAAACAGAAAGTCCAAAGGTCCCAGCTTTTCCCTCGGCAACATACAAAGCCCTATCAGGCCTAGTCGCAGTTTGTTTCCACGCAATCATTCGGCGTTTGAAATTTCAAGGGCGTCATCTGCAGTAGCTTTTTGGATGATTACATCTTCAATTTGAATCGAGGTTTGTTCGACCAACTGCTCCGTGCAGTAATTTCATGATATTGGATCTTCTGGATATTAGCTGATTAAAAATGTTTTACGCAAAAGGCGCGGCCGGAGCCGGATTTAAGATAGCGTTCGAAGTTTTTTGCTTTGTCTTCGTTGGCGAACCAAATGCAGATTTGCATTTTCCAGGGTTTGTATTTGTTGGTGTGGGTGGATTTTCCAGCGTAGTGATCGAGGAGGCGTTGTTTGGGGTTGGTGGTGATTCCAGCATAGAACTTTGGGTGATTTAGGCTTTTTAGGATGTATACGTACATGCTCCCTGTGCTTGCACGTTTTGTTCTTAGCTGGTTCCTGCTTAAATTGAAGAAAACTTCCGCCTTCGCTAAAGCTTCGGCGAGACATCCTTCGCGTGCTAATCACTTCACACATACTTACGTTCAAAACATTCGGGCCAGCCAAGCCGTAGCCCAGAGGGCGAAGGATGGTGGTCGTGAGGTAACGACAAACGAACCACCCTATGCTCACGATTATATTGAACTTTCTCCGCAAACACTAGCGAGGATTTACGAAAAATGCGCTTCTCTTTACGAGAGCGGTCTCTCTATTCGAGATATAGAAGAGCGAACAGGCATTCCAAAATCCACCGTGCGCGAAACTCTGAAAAAGAACGGAATGGCGTTGAGAAATCCTCTCAATGGAAATGCAATCCACATAGATCGACTACATACTAAGCGCGGTGGTCACACTCCATACGGTTATGCCTACCTTGATGGTCAACTCATCATTGACCCAAAAGAACAAATTATTGTCCGAAAAATTTTGAAGCTTCACCAATCAGGGCTTTCAGGGAATGCCATCGCAAAAGAATTGAATCGCCAAAAGATTCCTAGTCGAACTGGCAAATCATGGAGTCCATGCGTGGTCAGAAGAATCATTAAAATTAACCAATCCAACAAACCAAATAATAGGAGGACTAAATGAACAGTCTTATCAAAATCGCAGTCGTACTGGCTTTTGCCGCCGTTGCCAGTGGCAATCTTCCAGCAGTCATCAACCAAGTCCGCAAGGCACAGTTTCAACTTATTCAAGAATCCAAGGCATCGAAGTGGCCAAAAGCCATAAGAATGCGGGTTAGGCAGCTAAAATAGTCGTCGTCGGTATTCGGATAGTGTCATTCCGAACTCTCGCAAAAAGATTTTTCTGAAAGAAGAAACGTCACTCATCCCCACTTGTGACACGACATCTTCAATGCTCAACTTTGAATTACTTAGTAGTAAACGTGCTTTCTGAACCCGTTTCAATTGAAGGAACTTCTTTGGTGGGTGGCCATAAGATGAGGTGATCCTTCTCTGAAAGCTCCGCAAACTCATGCCACAACGGGCTGCCATTTCCTGAATTGAAATATTCTTATCAATATTCAAATCAATCCATTTTTCTAAAGCTTTAAACTGATCTACCTCTTGAGTGTTTACCGTTAACTCAGCCGCATAAATAGATTGTTTTTCTCTCGTACTGTCGGCCAAAAGTAGTTTTCCGATTTCTTGAGTTACCTTCTTTCCGCTTGATCTTGAAATAATATTAAGAGTGAGATCAACAATAGCAAGATAGCCACCAGCAGTGATAGTGGACGATGTTTCACAAAGCATCTTCTGCATTTTCCATTGAACATTCGGGAAATTCTTTTTTACAAAGCTCTCGCAGGACCAGTGAGTTGTAGCTTGCTTACCATCAAGTACTCCAGTGCTGGCCAAAAACAAAACTCCTAGGCAGGCTGATGCAATCACAACATTGTTTTCATGCAACGATTTAAGAAGTTCACTTTCTTTATGCCAATTAAGAAGCATATTTTCGTCCATTCCCTGAGATGGACTAACTATCACATAATCATACTTCTCTTTACTCTTTTGTAATTGTATCTGGAAAATACCGTTTCTAAAGACTCGCTTCTTATAGCTAATAAATTCTATCTTGTAGATTTCGGCCCCTAAGACGTAATTCGCGGCTTCAAAAATTTCTTTAATTAAAATTGTTACGCCAAGAGCGGATCGATTATGAACAAGTATCCCAATATTCACACTTTTAAATTTTGGCATTTATAACCTCATAAATGGCATTTATGCCACTACTGTAGCAGATTAATTTGGATTAACATACTTATAAAAAGGAGCCATCTATGAATACAGACGAGAAAAATTTAAAGGTAGTTGAATCTTATTTCAACCACCTCTCTAAGGGAGAAATGGAGAAAGTCGGACAACTCATCGCTGATGATGTCATCTGGCACCAACCAGGTAATCACCAAGCCTCAGGAACTTATAAAGGAAAACAAGAGCTATTCCCCCACTTGGGTAAAATGATGGAAATTACCCAAGGAACATTAAAGCTTGAGCCAAAACATATTATGGCAAATGGAGACTTAGTATCTGTCATCATTCAGTTTTCAGCTCAACGTGAAGGAAAAAGCATGTCGATGGCGGGAGTCGATCTATTGAAAATTCAAGATAGTAAAATAAAAGAAGTTTGGCTCTTCTCTGAAGATCAAGAAGCTGAAGATAATTTTTGGGGCCGCTAGAATAAACGATCAACAGCTATTAAAAGAAGAGGAAATCTTATGACAACAGAAGAAAGCAACAAACAAATTGTCTCAACGGCATACCAAAGAATTTTTGGCGATTTAGATGTTACGGCAGTAGATGAATATATGACAGAAAACTTCATTCAACACAATCCAACGATTGCGGACGGTCCGAAAGGAGTGAAAGCGCTTTTGCAAATGCTCATCTCTCAAGGCGTGCCAAAGCAAAAAATTAGTTTCAAACATATTGCAGCCGAAGGTGATATTGTTTTCCTTCATTCGAGATATGAAATGGCCGGAAAAGAATGGCGATTTATCGATATTTACCGAATAGAAAACAACAAATTAGCAGAGCACTGGGACGCCATGATGCCAATGCCCGATGGGCGTGCGAACAATAATCCGATGTTCTAATTAAAATATTTTAGGTGAATATGAAAAAAGCTTTAATCGTCATAGATATTCAAAACGAATACTTTCTTGGTGGAAAGTTTCCATTGTGGAATCCAGAAATGGCATTAGATACAACGTTAGAACTTATCGACCTAGCTAAAAAACAAAATATTCCCGTTGTCCTTATCCGACATGTACTTGGTGTTGATTCTCCATTCTTCACCCCTGAAAGCAGCGGCGTAATGATACATCAAAAAATTCTCGAAGCGGTTCCGAGTGCCCCAGTGATCAACAAACAATACGCTGACTCGTTTTATAAAACGGAACTTGAAGCTGTCTTAAATCGATTCGGTGTCGAACACATTGTACTGTGTGGGATGATGACACAAAACTGCGTGACCCACACTGCTCTTTCGAAGAGTGCTGAAAAGTACAAAGTGTCCATCGTTGCAGATGCTTGTGCAACCGTTAGTGACGCAATTCATACCATAGCGGTCGACGCCCTAGTGCCACGTGAAATACTTACTAGCTTAGATGTTTTAGCGCAATGAAGTGCGAAGGTGGGGTTGATTTTACTCAACCCCACCTTCATTTATGCGAGTAAGTCAGTTTTGAAAATTTGAACCTATCTATTTTTTTGTCTTTACTTGTGAATTAAGAAAAGAAATGTCCATCCCTTTTTCATAGTAAGTAAACAAAATACAATCTTCACCTTCAAAACATTTATTATCATGTGGGTCTTTGCCAGGTTGATACCACCACGAACCCGCTGGTAATGGCTTCGCATTGCTTACGTCACCATCAAAATTAGATTCCTGTCCCTTAATGACGACTGACCAATAATCCGAACTATGGGTATGTGGGGTAGCCACTGTTCCTGCGGGTATCTTAACCAGCACTCCAATTGGTTTTCCTTTTGCTGCTAGATCTCCGAAAACCACTGCCATCTGAGGCCCTTTATCTCCTAATTCTGGAACCATCGGCATCCATTTCACCTGAGATGCATGAGTGACGGTAGGCTCTTTTTTGAAATTTTCAGCTTGGGCGTGACTAGACAACATCGAAGCAATAAATATAAACATTATTGTTTTAAACTTCTCATTTTTGTATTTCTCCTTGTTATATTTTCTATTCTATTTTTATCGAATACCCATATCTGAAAGCCATTGCTCTATAGAGCGAGGTTTGAAATCTAAAACATTCTGAGCACTTGTATTTCGGTTAATAACGTTTTCCTTCGACTTCTCGATTGTATTGTAAATTTCTTCCACACCGGCTGCCGCGATCTCTCCAAATAATGGCACTAACAATTTTCCATATTCAGCAGGCTTCAAACTTTCAAATGTAATCTTTTTGCCAAAGTATTTTGAAAATGAATCAGCCAAATCTTTTCCTGTAATGCCTGGAAACTGGCCAACACCGACAATACCAGTAACAGAAGGTTTATTAAAAAGCTCGATGGCAACATCAGCCACATCAAGGTGAGAGCCCCACGAAACTGCATAATCTGAGCGAATAGGATATTGAATAACGCCTTTACTCTTAACAGCTTCCAAAGTCATAGGAAGAAGAAGATTTTCAAGATAAAAACGTGGAGCAATAACCGCTGATGATACTCCGGATTTCTCTACCTCTCTTTTTAAAACTGAAACAGCGTTGTCATCCGAGTACTGCAAAGGAGTTCCAGGAGCATCAATTGTCCATCCACTTGTTGAAATAATAACTCGCTTGGGTTTT
>CAMLMF010000154.1 GCA_946480995.1 uncultured Bdellovibrio sp.
GGCTTACCCTGCTGTCAGTGTGGCAAGCCCAGTGAGGTCGCTAAAGACGTGCTCTTTGAGTGTGTCTTGTGTAAGTACAAAAAAACTTCGCTACGGCCGGATGGACTGCGCTTCTTACCCGCGCAGGAGTGTCAGTTCTGCAATCCGTAAATATCGGTCTTTGCGTCATTTGTTTAATCGGTTTAAAAGTGCCTGTTGTTCAGCGCGAATCGGGCGCATTTTAAATTCCATTTTTGGGAAAACTAAGCCTCCGCCAAAGCCCAATTTCAAAGCCACGTGAAAAAGATCATTCGCACGATTTTTGGCCGGCATCCACGAACCTTCAAGGCCCAGGAATGCCTCGGCGACGACACCCACACCGCGGCCGTAAACTGCACCATTCAGTTCGCTAACGCTGACACCACTTGGAATGAAAGAGAACATCCATTTATACGCAACTTCAAATTTTACTCCGCCATTATGAAAGTCACACATGAATAATTCTGGGATACGTACGACCTCATCAGTTCCCGGAACTTTTAAAGCCGCATCGAACAGCCAAGTGTCGTGATCCAGCAGTAAAGCACCATTCATTCCTGAAGCATAAAGATAACCTGAGATAGGAATTTTTTCTGTTACAGCGACGCCAAACTGTTGTTGTAATGTTTGTACTAATTGGTTGATTTGATCGTCGTTCAGGCGAGTATTCTTTTTCAAAGACTCAACAAGCTCAGCTTGCGTGAAACCGGGATCGTTTTCAAAATCCACTGCATAAGCAGAATTAAGGAAGAACAAAGAGCAAAGAGTAAGAAGCGCGAGTTTTATAGTCATTGGATAGCCTCCAGCCTAGATAGTATCTGGATTGCGATCGAAAGCAATACGGATTTGGGCGGCCTTGGTTCAGGATAAAACCTAGGTGAGATCTTTTTCCATCGTAATTCCTTGGGGCCGATTCGGGGCTGGGCCAACAACGCGCCAGCCGGATTTCTCATAGAACTTTAGCGCTGCCGGGTTGAGTTCACTTACAGTGAGGCGTGCTTTTTGAAAGCCACTTTTTCTAAATTCATTGATTGCAAACTCATCTAAGAATTTGCCATAGCCTTTGTTACGATATTCGGGGACAAGGTAATAAAAAGAAACATAGCCACAAGAAGGGATTTTTTTTAATTGCTTAAGTTCAATTTGTCCGACGATTTGCGAGTTATGCCAAACGCTAAAGAATTGGGAACTGGGGCTTTGTTCCAGCATTGTGAAAATATCGTCTCTGTATTTCGCAAATTCATACTTGCCCAAATTGTTTGGCCAAAGTTCTTTATCTGGGCCAAAGCTGATCTGAAAAGAATCCATTAGAAACTCATAGGATTTTGCGATATTCGCTTTGTCAAATGGAAGTATCTTAAACATATTTTTCGACGGTAACATTACTTTTGGCGCAAGGTCTTCGAAAAAATAAAAGCTGCGATAATTTTGTTTAGATGCTCTCTGGCTCCTTCATCTTAGCTGCTATTTAATTAGCGTGAAGGGCGATAATCAAGGTGGGGGCTAATCCAACAGCGTTTGCTCGCACTGGAGCAAACATTGTTTTAAAAATTACTATTTTGGTAGATCAAAACCCATCATCCAGTTGATGCCGAATTTGTCGGTCACTGATCCAAAGTATGATCCCCAAAAAACTTTATCTGGCTTCATGGTAGATTTACCGCCTTCGCCGAGGCTTTTGTGAAGCTCGTCAACTTCGCCCTGGCTTTGGCAATCCAAGTAAATTTGTGCATTGTTGCCCATTTTAAAATCTTGGTCCATCCAGTCCGAGGCCATCAGCATTAGTGGGCCGACTTTAATGCTGGCATGCATGACTTTGTTTTTGTCTTCAGCGGGCATGATTTGCGCCTCGCTCTTAAAACAACGGGCATAGTGAGTCATCGCTTCTTTGCAGTTGCCGTTAAACATCAAATAAGGGGACATGCTTTTCATTGGGAAATCCTTTCGTTGTGATAACTTTATCATGCCCCGCGAAGGGATAAGATTGAAAGAAAATTGGCGGGGCTTTGACTACAGTCAGGAGCTTTCCTTAACTTAGCGAAAGACGAGCCGTAGACTGCTGCGAGGATCACAGGTAGTGACGTCGATTGTCGGCAAGTGGAGCAAGCTTGTTCTGCGGTCAAACTATGCTATTCTTATCCAGATTTTTAGGGAGCTCCACGTGAATCTAGCCCAGCAAGGCACACTTTTGTCGCACATCGAATTGAATGTTTCTAACTATGCCAAAAGCATTCGCTTCTATGATTTAGTTTTAACTCCCTTGGGGTGGCGTCGCTTAATATGCCAGAAGTCCCACACGGTTTTCTCGGATGGACACATGAAGCTTGTTCTGAGCCCGGTAGAGGAAGAACATAAAGCTCCTTCTTTTCATCGCAAAAAAGTGGGGCTTAATCATTTAGCCTTCTACGCCTCGTCGCAAAAATTCGTCGATGATTACGTGACTTCGGTTTTAAAGCCCAATGGGATTTCTTGTCTCTATCCCGAAAATGATAAGGGTGACGAAACTTATTATGCGATTTCTTTCGAAGACCCTGACAGGATTAAGATCGAGGTGGTCTATGCGCCGGGATATTGTACCGCGGAACACTGGACGAATAAGCTCGAGAGCGATTTTGATCCGTATAAATAAAATTGAACATGGCGACGGTGACAATTATTTTGTTAAAAACTTAGTCTTGGCTTCGTCGTGTAAGGGAAAGGCCAAGGGGGTGGCGCCGTCAATCAGCATCACTTCCTGAGTCTCTTCGGATTTAAAGCTCAAATCTATATTTTGGATTTCCTTGCAGACGCCGAAAATTAAAATGCGATTGGACTGTATAGAGTCTCCGATATGAAAGACCTCCCAGGCATCTTCTGAAACCGTCAATCCAGTTTCCTCAAAAAGCTCACGACTTAATGCCTGTTGAAATGTTTCCCCTGAATTTATGTACCCGCCGGGAAAAGCTATTTGCCCCTTGCGCGGTTCGATACTACGACGAATACCAACTAGTTTGTTTTTATACGGCACTATTGCTACGGCGACGGGAACTGGATTTGAAAAAGACATATCGAATCCTATTGTGTTGGCTTGTTAAAGTTGTTTGTCCTTGGCATTGGCAGAACGAATTTTTCATAAGTAACGATATCGTCGGGATCTTTGCCAAGTTTTTGCGTGTCGGTCCCTTCGTAAGCGAAAGCGCACGCCTGTAGCCCTTTGATCGCCGGAAGATTTGTCTTGCGAGTAAGAGCTGCGATAAATTTATACTCGTTATAGTGATTGGAACAATAGTCGAGAGTGGATGCGAGGATGAAGCTGAAATATTTTTTTCCACGATGTTCTGGTGGAATAACTGCAAAGATATGCAGATAGTCGAACTCATCATCTGGATAAAGGCCGACGAAGCCTACAACATGCCCCTCGTAAAGAGCCGTCAGGTGTTTTTCTGCGGAAAATGCGTTCAGCGCCGCGATCTGCTCCTCAGAATTTAAATCAGCGAATGCTTTCTTCGGGGCGTCGGGTTCGGAGGATTCGAAATAACTATCGTGCAGTTTAATAATTTCGCTCGGTGAGGGCTTGCGCAAGTGAATCTTCATGAGCCAATAGTTTCAAAGGGGGATTCCAATGTATAGGTGCTCCGCATTATGACGGAAATCTTTCCTGCGGCGAAGACTCTACTGTGCGCCTTTTTGTTGGCCGGTTTCTCCCGGTGTGATCGTGTTGGCCACTTTCAGCTTTCTACAGAAAGCAGATAAATCTTCTTTTTCAAATTTCAAGACTGTTTCGACATCCCATTTTTGAATGGTTCGCAGTGGAGTTCCCTTCGCATCAAGTATCCCACCACCTGCAGAGACATTCTCAATCTTTGCCTTAATTTCAGACAGACATTTTGAATCACAACTATCGACCACGGACTGACATTGGGATACTCGCAGATTGCTGAACGAAGGGGTGCCATTTTTAAAGTAGAATTTTGGATTCGACTCGCAAGTCTTATCGCGGATAACACCAATAAAAGCCGCCATCTGCTCTTCGGAAGTACCACTCTCAAAGCAACGAGGACATTTTGGTGTGGTCAGTTCCTGAAGCTCCGCCAGCTTAATCGAAAAGCGCGGCGTCTGCTTCCAGGTTTCAACCTTTGTGCTATCAATATACGCGAGAGTATTATTGTCTAAAAAAATAGGGTAATAAGAATTCGTTTCCGTGGACTTCGCAATGATTGCCGGAATTTTCTTTTCACGATCAAAGACGACAGATTCGATGTTGCTAATAGCGCCGGCAGACTTAATGATGTTTTTATTAAAGTTATTGTCCATCGTTTTATCGACGTGATATGCAAGACGTTTGCCGTCCGGACTAAAATCAATTTTTCCGACCATTCCGGGAAGCGTTTCTGTAATCTTGCATTCATTCCCTGATTTGCCGATAGAGAACACATGGGTGACTCCCTTTTCGGCATCATAGGCCGAGTACTCGTCGCCACTTTTACTTTGTGCAGGCAAATAACCCCGAAGACTTTTGCAAAGAGCTTTTATTGGTCCGGCGGGAGAAAGTTTTTTTGAAGCTTCATTGTATTCGTAATCTCTTGCACGAATTCCTTCCTGCGTTTCGAAAAGCATTCTGTAAGAGGTGACTGAACCATTTTTTCGTAATTTACCAAAAGATTGATAACTAAAACTGGCGTTCTTGTCTATGAAGAGAGGTTTATCTAAAGAATCTCTGGAGTAAAAAGTCATTACCTGAATAACATACGGCTTACCAGAGGCTTCAATTTCTTTGAGGCTACAAGCGCCCTCACATCCTGAAACCCGTCCTTGATAAATCTCTAGGCCTTCATAGTCTTTTGGTTTCGGGCTGTATTTTTTAGTTTTTGGATCATAGAGTAAACTTTGAGGAACGCTCAAAATTTTCCCATCGGGAGTCAATATCGGATCTATTGTTCCCGGAACCTCTGTTTTTTTTCCTGTTTTTGAATCCAACAAAATATTTCCATTGCTTGTGGCAAAACCAATTTCCGCCGTGTCTGGTGCACCACGAATAAAGTAATTTACATTTTCAGGCACGGGAAGCGTCTTTACTATTTTAGCATCCTGGATGACATTACAAAAATCTGTCGTCCCATGAGCCGTGGACGAAAGAGTCAGGAGTAGAAAAATATATTTCATTATCTTACGCCCTTCCTGAATTCATCGAGCTCTGCAGGCAGTTTATAGCCTGGCAGGGGCGGCCTCGCGAATTTGCCCTTAGAGATAAAGTGATAACTCGGATAGTGAATACGGGACCCTCTCTTCACAAGCTGCACAGATCTATTCTGTCTCAAATACTCCGTCGGCCACTTGTTCTTTGCAACAATCTGACGAGCCAATGCAAAGTTGGCTTCAGAATCAAGAACAACAATAACTTGCATTTTATTGCGGCGGCCATATTCAACAATTTCGGAAATTCCTTGGACAGAGAGACTCATATGGGGTGACCAAGGATAAATGACGACAGAGTTCTCCATTTTTAAGCTGCTTTTGAAGATGGATTGTAAATCTGAGTCGAGAAAGGGGGGCCATGGTGGCGACGCTGCAAAAATAGTTGTTAAAAAGATCCAGTTCAGGAAAAGTGTCATATCTCATTTTAGGCGATGTTCAGAGACTTGTCTTCTGGACTAAAGCACATAACAAAGCATTGGATCTAGATCTCTCCAGGGCCCAATGCTTTTCTTTGTGCCGGGATAGGCATTTTAGTGCGGCACCATAGCGGCGTCTTCATGGCGACTGATATCTTGTTTCATAAATTCTAGCAGACTTGCGTTCACTTCTTTTGCATGACTGACCAGCAGCCCATGCGGTGCTGAATCCAGTTCGATATAGCGACAGCGCGGCAGCATTTGTTTTAAGCGCAGACCGGTGTTTTTGATTGGCGTGATCTTGTCGCCACTGCCGTGAATGACCAGGCATGGAACTTTAATTTTGTTAATATCGGTGCGGAAATCTTCAAACCAGGCCTCAATACAGCGAACCGTGGCTATCGGAGACGCTTGGCAAGCCACGTTCCAGCTGAACTCTTTCACAGCGTCACTGACTTCGCTAATATTAATAAGTCCATGCCCATAAAAATCACCAAAAAACTTTTTCATGAAGGCAAAACGGTCCTGCTTAATTCCTTCGATCATCTCGTCAAAGACTTTTTCATCAATGCCTTCAGGATTGTCATCATCTTTAAGTAAGGCAGGCAATATGCCCGAGATAAAAGCCGCGCGACTGATGCGTCCGTCCCCGTAAGTCGCTAAATAGCGCGCGACTTCTCCGGTGCCCATGGAAAAACCGACCAAACTGACTTCACGCAAATCTAAATGTGTAATCAGCCTGTGCAGATCTTCAGCGAAAGTGTCATAGTCATAGCCCGTTGAGGGTTTACTAGAGTGACCAAAGCCTCTGCGGCAATAAGTGATCACGCGATGACCGCGAGCAATCAACTCTGG
>CAMLMF010000155.1 GCA_946480995.1 uncultured Bdellovibrio sp.
TGCATCCGCTGTCTCCCAAAAAGTTTGCACGTCTTTAAGGATTTGTTGCGACACTAATTCTTGCGGTGATTTTTCAAACCAGCCGTCCGGCATTGATTCCGAATAGCTCGATTGCAAGAACCGGCCATCTAACATCACGATCAAGCCACGGTCGGTTTCAGAGCGAATAACTCGTCCTGCGGATTGCACGGCTTTCGCCATCGCCGGATACACATAGGCATAGTTAAAGGCATTGTCTTTGCCATACGATGTTTCATAATATTTGCGAATCTGTTCGCGTTCAAAATCAAAGTTCGGTAAAGCTGGGCCCACGACAAAGGCGCCGATCAGCATATTGCCGGGAAAGTCGACGCCCTCTGAAAAAACGCCGCCTTGAACGCCTAATAAAAGAATATTTTTATCCGCAGCTTTCATTTCACCAAGGTATTCTTGAATCTGCGTTTGCTTCATCTCTCGCTCTTGAGTCAAGACTGTGTAGCCGGGTAAGGTTAAAGCAGTCTGCACTTGGCGCATAAATTCAAAACTGGGGAACAGAGCAATGTAGTTGCCGGACTTTAAAGAAGTCACGCGTGCGATGATTTCAGCAATCTTTTTGCCACTGGCTTCGCGGTCTGCAAACTTCGTTGAAACTTGTGGAATGATTAAAAGTTTGCGGTTGTCTTTTTTAAATGGGGATTGGAATTCCAGTTTTAACGTATTTTTCGGAAACCCCAGTAAAGTTTCATAATAGTCAAAGGGCTTTAGTGTCGCTGAAAACGCGACGATGTTTTTAAATTCTTCATAGGCCAGTGATAAATGTTCCGCAGCATCACAGCAGGTGATCTTTAGCATCTCTAAAGAATTTTGGCGTTGATAAGTTTGAAAGAACTCTTTGCCTGAATGACTAAGGGCTGCGACAAAGTCCGACCACATGTTCATAAATCTTAGCAGTGGATCTTGGGGTAAGATTTCAGCATCTGACTCTAAGTATTCCGTCGTCAGATCGCGAATGTCTTTTTCGATCTCTAAAAAAGGATCTAAATCGATATCGATAATTTTTGAATAACCTTCCTTGCCATAGGACTGAATCAAACGGCGGGCTCTTTGCGCCACAACGGGGGCCGAGAATGAAAACGAGCTAGGAAGTTTGATAAAGTCTTTTTCTAGCATCCCAAGACTTTGTGTGGAAATGCTCGGCGAAAAGTAATCCTGCGCGCGCGAAGGCAAATTGTGGGCTTCATCAATCGCAAGGTTGGGCTTTTCTGAAGGCTCTAAGAGTGGAGCCGCTAAGCGGCCAATCAAGCTTCGGGGTGCAAAAACATAATTGTAATCGGCAATCACCACATCCGCGCGTTCGATGGCTTCCACGGATAATTCAAACGGGCAGACTTGGAACTCTTCGCCCATACTTTGCAGTTTTTCGCGGCTAAGATTTTTTAGCTTACCAAGTTTGTTCACTAAGTCGTTTTCTGCGACCTTCTTGTAATAGTCTTTGGCGTATTCACAATAACGAGGATTGCACAAAGGTTCTGCCTTTAGGCACATCTTGCTTTTTGCATTGATGGTTAAAGCACGTAATTTTGAACCTTGTTCTTGCATCATCTCGACGGCTTCTTCAGCGACTTGATGTTGCGAGTTTTTAGGGGTGACGTACACGACCTTTTGGCCACGGGGTAAGGCTTCTTTTAGCGACGGAAATAAAATGCCCACGGTTTTGCCTAAACCTGTCGGGGCTTGCAGCATTAACGGAATACCTTTGCTAAAGTTTTCTTCTATCGTTGCAACCAGTTCTTTTTGTCCTGGGCGTGGCGAAGAAAACGGAAATTGCATTTCAGCCGCAATTTTTTGGCGACGTTTGAAGGTTTTCTCTTTTTGTTCTGTTTCTTTTTCGAGTTCTGCTAAACGCAAAGTCAGCCAGTGTTCATAGGAATCCACATCCAGAACGAAATCAATATCGCGGGTTTTAAAGTTACGTGCGGATACCAGGTGTAAACGTAAAACAGGAATTTCGCCGGTTTCTTTATAATGAAAATATCCATAAGTGCGCAATTGCCAGAAATACGGATGGTCGGTGTCGCTTTCAAGTTTGCGCAAAAGATCATCGACATCAAAAGCAGATTTAATTTCTTCAATCATCAATGGCTGTGGGATAAAGCCATCGACTCGCCCCGAGATTTCAAATTTATAGGGACCTTGGGTAAATTCTCCGCTGATTTTCTTTTCAGCGACATATCCGGGAACTGTCTTAAGGCGTTGACGTTGAATCGTCTGATGGATTTCCTGACCACTGGTCGGTGGCGTGCCATAACCAGAATGCGTTTCGATACTTCCCGTACGGGGACACGGAAGGCCAAATTCTCGAACGCTTAGGGGGATTGTTCTCATCCCGATAAGATTCCTAGATCCCTTGGAAAAAAGCGACCATTTAGACGTCAAAGCGGCTCTGCGTCGGGGGTTTAGTCAGTTTTGTTGCTTCCATATTGTGCATTCGCCTTTCAGTAACATGGAGCTGGACAACATTTTCGAAAGTGCTAACCTTTAAGTCTTATAGGGAGCCTTCATGGAAAACACAGAAGTAAACGTTTGGAAGAAATGCAGCACTTGTAAAAAGCCCATCAACTTTGCTGCAAGATATTACGTTTGCAGTGTTTCTACGTGTAATGGCGAGCGCACAGGTTATGTATTTTGCAGTGTTTCGTGCTTTGATGCACACTTGCCGGGGGCACGGCATCGTCAAGCAGGTGCGATCGAAAAGATGGCACCTAAGAGTGCGGATGCAGGACCTTCACGTACGTTGATCAAGCCTGCACCTGCTGCGGGTGCATCTGCCAATACAACTTCGGCGAGTGCTGGCAAAGTTCCACGGGATATTTTAATTATTGCTTCTCGTCTTAAAGAGTACGTAACCGCACGGGCTGATTACAACACGTCAGCATCGGTGATGGATGTGTTATCCGATCACGTCCGCGTGATCACGGATCGCGCGATTGATAACGCTAGGGCCGAGGGACGTAAGACGGTTTTGGATCGTGATTTTGATTTTTTAAAGAAATAAGATAGACGAACACGTTCTGACTTCGCGGTGAGGTTCACGCTTTAAAGCATGATATAAACGGTCCGGGGAAATCCCTAAGCCCGCTCGCGTAGTCATCTGCGAGGGCGGAATATCTAAGATCTGTGCGACCATTTTGGAACAATAAGTTGTTTTGTTATTGCTCCACTCATCGGTGGTCGAGAATGTCTTTCCCATCTCGATTATATATTTTCCTGAGGGGATATCACGATCCAATTCAATGACCGAATACAAGTGGCCTAAGCTATGCACATCATTCACTTCACGGACGCCCTCGAACGGATGGGCATCAAGCCATCTGTCGCCATACTGAATAGCTACGTGATAAAGCCTTCCTCCGGCTTCTAAGCTTAAATATTGTCCGTCCTGGGCATTCAATTCAAAAAAGGCGACCTTCACCTTGGCATCGGCAAAGTGACAGGTGAATGTTATAAAAAGAGTCAATATCAGAGCAATCTTCATCCTGGAGGATCTAGTGCAAAAGGTGTGTTCCTATGGGGATCACTATATTGCTTATGAGGACTTGAAAATGTCCATTGAGGCAAAAATTGTCGCGGGAGCCGGGCGTGAATTTAAAGCTTTAAAGGCGAAACAAGTCCACAGTCATCGCATAGACATTTTCCTCTTTCGAGGGGCCAATAAGTTTTCGCGCGTTTTCGATTGCCTTGGCTAAAATTTCTTTGATGGTTTCGAAATCTGCTTCTGAAATCGCAATGACGTTAGAGTAGTGCAAATTTTCCGGCAGATTTTTTTCTACGGCTTGCAAGGATTGGCTGCGCCAGTTGATGTGGTGTAAACGAATAAAATCCGAAGAACGGCCTAAGAAGATACTTTTCTTTGTAAATTTATAACCGCCGCGATGATTTTGCACTAAGCCGATTTCTAATAAGAAATCGATCACCTCCGCCACCAGCGGCACTGGCAAGTGAAACTTCTCAGCAATTTTTTGTGCAGTTTGCAATTCCGGAACAGCCAAGGCGACATGGATGGCTGAATAAAACCAGGCGCTATAATATTTCAACTTTGCGCTTTCCGGAATTTCTTCGGTGTCGCTGAGGCGCTGTTTAAGATCAAAGCGCGACTTTTGAATTTCGTTGATCTGTTGTCGAAAAATATCTTTAAGATCTTCTGTCCCGGCGCGGGCAAGCTCAACCAGCAAAATAAAATATCGTGCCTCTATTGGTGTGTGTTGAAAGAAAGTGCTTAAGCGACTGGCTTGCTCTAGGGTGAAGTCGGGATGACCATTTAATACTTGTGATAAGTAGGATGGTTGGCACAGGATGTGTTCGGCAATACGCAGTTTCAAACCCCGAGTCGGCTCTTCGCTTTCGATGCGCTCCTTTACGTAGGTCTTATAGCTATTATACTCAAAAATGCTCGATTTCATTTTGGGCCAGCTTTATTTCAAAATTAACTTAGAATCTTAATTTTGCAGTCGTGCACTCTTGTAAAACCTCGGAATAAGTTCCAAAGGTCTCCTCAGCGTGCTCTTTTTTGTTATTTAAGATAAGTTGGATATAGCGGCTAAGAGCAGGTTTGGGTTCGCACCAGACAAGCAATGCGGTGGCTTGTTGCAGAACTTCCTCGTCAAAATCTCTTTTTAGGCCGATCTGAAGATGACGAATGCTTTCGTGTATAATTAATCCCACCTGACTCTTTAGACCCATTTTGTTCCATAAAGAACGAGAGATGTTTACCTGATAACGATCGCGGAAATAGTAAGCTGCAAGTCTCAGGTCGTAGGATGGATCCGAAGGTTTCGTTCTTCCATTTGAAAGACAAACAGGTTCTTCTGTGAAAAACCATGTCGTGGGGCTGGTGACGCCAAAGTCCAGAGATGGAGAAAATATCACATTTGGATCCGCTTGACGCCATCTGCCTATGATGTTGAAGGCATGCGTGAAGGCGATGTTCGGGGTTGAGATGATTCCGTCGTAGCGGTTATAGAAAATGGCTCTTGGGGTCTCGATAAACGAGGAGTCCTCGGGGCGTGAGTCGCGAAAGTTTCGATCAATATGCAGAAAATCCAGCAAGGTGGCGGTGTTGTTTTCCAAAAGGATAGTCCCGCCGCCGCCACTTTCGACGCCACGACCAAACTTGTAAGGTTGACAACCAGGTTCAGCGTGAGCCGCAGGGGAAAGTGCGCAACAAAGAACGAACGCGAAAAGGAATATTTTTGCCTGATTCATGCAACCCTCCTGGATGCGCGGGAATGTCTCTTTTCAGTGGGAAAATTTCAAGACATTTATTTATAAATAAAGTCGGCAAGTCGAAATTAATTTTAAAAATCTAAAGTAATGCGAGCTAAGGTCCTAAAATTTCTAATTGGGAAGTGTTCTGTTTTCCAAGAAGGAGAGTTGATGAATTCCTGGCAGTACGTGTTGAAGTTCGAAATCCGCGAATTCTTAAGGTTTCTGATGGCAAAGAAGAAGCTGCGTAATTCACGATTCTCGCAACGCGCCTTTGCCGCTCACATCGGTCTGACGCCAACGACTTTTAACGAAATTCTTATGGGTAAGCGCAAGCTCAGTCGTAAGAGTGTTACTAAAATAGTGGCAGCTGTCGAACAAGACAAAGACTTTGAGGAATACTTTAACGAATACGTTCAAGGTCCTTCGACTTCAGCCGGATCTTCTAAAAAAATAGAATTAAAAGACGGCGCATTTGCGCAACTCTTGGAGCTTTCCGACATCGCCCGTAAGACGGACACCAAGGATCCCATTTTTTGCACATTGGTCGTCGCCACCAACCAAGTCGATTTTGAACTTTTGCGCACCAAAATTCTTAATGTCGTCAAAGCAGAATGCCAGTTCCAGGATGTTTATGAACTGAGCTTTAGCTGCGTGAATTCTTCCTGCCAGGTTCTTTAGGCTTCCTTCGGGGAGCTGGCTTAAAGGAGGGATTATGGGTTGTCGCCGAAGAGGTGTTCGACAACGCCCCCTGACTTTGTTTAATGTGAATGTATGGCGAAACCATCTGCAACGTCAAAAGCCTCAAAGAAAAATCAAACCACAATTCCTGGTCGCGTTCGTAAAGCCTTAGGCATCGCCAAAGGTGATACGCTGTTATGGACGGTGAATGGCGACGAGGTCTCAATTCGTGTTATCAGCAAGGTCAAGATTGATTGGACAAAGACTTCGGAAATGTCTTTGCTTGAATGGACTCCTGATGATGAAAAAGAGTCAGATGTGAATCTGTAGCCTAGGGCGCATCACAGCAGACCTTACATTCTATGAAAATTCAGCTGATAGTGCGGAAGTATGTACAAACTTCGCGACTATCAGCAGCAAGCCGTTCAAAACGTCATTAAGTACTTCCAGAAAACGCGTGAACCCGCTGTGATTGTCT
>CAMLMF010000156.1 GCA_946480995.1 uncultured Bdellovibrio sp.
AGTTTGTTTTCTTTGGTGGTTTCTGTGATCTGTGTTTTGCCATCTTCAGAGGTCAGTGTGAACACGTATTGATCTGCTCCGCCGACAGGGCTCCATTGGAAGTCCATTTTCGTCTTGTCAGTTTCTTTGGTGGCAAAACGTGCACGAGGAGCGGGGAATTTTAACTCCGCAGTTTCCAAGCCGACGTTAAAGTCACTTTCCGGTGACCAATCCCCAGGAACTCCACGATGGTCACGAGCTCTTAAGCGCATCAGGTATTTTCCTGGTGTTAAGCGACCGTTCCAAGCGGCTTCTTTGACTTTAAAGTTGAAGGTTTTGCCTTCGCCTTTTTCTTCGGTTTTGGTTTGCTTTAATTCGATTTCGTAAGTTTTTGCACCTTCAATCGCGTCCCATTCAAAGTTCACCAAACGGCGATACGGCGCCGCCCAGACCGTAGCGGTCCAGAATGTGAAAGCTAGAATAAGCAACGAGGCACTTAAGCGCATCAATTCACCTTAATCTTTTTTAAAGTCGGAGCTTTTAAGTTCGACTTGTCAGGGACCTGCAGCTTTCTGCGCGTTCCTGGTTCTGAATCTCGGCCGTAAGTATCCACCGCCGAAATTTCAACTTCGTATTCACCCGGCAAAAGATTTTTAAGTACGGATTTATTTTTTGTGTATTTTAAACGCTTCAGTTGTTTGCCATCTTTCAGGATGACCAGCCAGTATTCTTTGACTCCATCCAGTTGATTCCACTCAAGCTCTGTCGTCCCATCCATTTGCGCCTGCAGTGTTCCGTCGACAGGCGAGAATTGCGGTGACTTCAATAAAGGCAGTGGACTGACCGTCAAAGGCGATGAAGTGCTTGTGCCTAAAACTTTACCGTCTTTATTTAATGCTTCAATCGAGGCAATATAGCGACCTGGTTTTGTGACCGGCGTTTTCAAAGTCGGCTCTTTAACTTCAATCGCTTTTACATTCGCGGGATTTTCATCAGCGTCATGAACTTTCACGCGCCATGAAGTGACTTGTTCAGCCTTGTCAGCTTGCCAAGTTAAACCGACGCTAGGTGAGTCCACATAATATTGAGTCATCTGCGCTGCAGGCATTGTGAAGTTCACTTGCACCGGAATCAACGGAGCTTCTTGCGGGCGGATTTCTTGTGCTTTAGTCACAGTGAATTTTTGGATTTTACCCAGAATTGGTTTGTCAGAGTTCGGGTAAAACGAACCCATGCGCCAGTAATAGGTTCCTGCTTTAAGACCCGGAATAGTAAAGCTGTCCTCGCTGGCGAAAGACTGTGTTGCAATTTTTTGTTTTAAGTCAGCGTCTTTCCAAACTTCTAAGGATGTTTGACGAGCATCTTCATCTTTTTGCCATTTGAACGTCACATCAAACGGGGTTTTTTCTGCGGGGACCTCGGCGTCTGAAGTCGGGAATAAAACCGTTGGAGCATAGCGCGCTAAAACTTCAGCACGATACACCGGGCTTTCTGCGACGACAGTGCCATTGGCGGCAGTTCCTACGATTTTCCAATAGTGACGGCCAAAGGGTAATAAGGCTTTGGCTTGTGATTGATTGGCGCTTGCAACGGAAAACTCTTTTAGTTGTTTACGTGTGGGTCCCGTCCAAATGCTGACCCGTGTGTTTGCCGGAAAGCCTTCCCATTGGAAGTCGATCGGAGTTGGTGCTTCGGCATCCATCGCAATTGTTTTTCCTGGTGTCGGTGCCAGCACGCGAATTTGTGTGGTTGATTTTAGATCCTGAGACTTGCCTTCGCTGTCTTTGATAGAGGCCTTGCCTTCTAAGACCTGCACGTCGACAGTATCGCCCTTGCCTTTGGAAAGAGACGCAGAGACTTGCGAAAGATCCACTTTTCCTTTGGCCGAGTTTAAGACCAGGGCCGGGCCGTTTGGATCTTCACTGCCAGCTTTGGCATTGACGAATAAACTACCTTCCATCAAGTCCAAGGCGATTTCGCCTTCGGATTTTTTAATCACGATCAAGGATTCAGGTTCTAAATCTAAATAGCGATCAGAGCCCGCGAACTGGATTCGCACTTCACCGCGCTCGCTTGTACGAATGGCCTCGCCGTTGTAAAGGGGTTCTCCGGAATTGACGAGTTGCCACAACAGGCGCGAAGCGGGACGGCGCTGAATGTCTTCAACAACTTTGCCGACGTAAGCCAGTGGTTTTTCATTGCCATGGGAAGAAATGCGATTCTCTGTCGCTTGGTACCAATACCAAGTGACAGCAAAAACGGACGACGAACTTAATGCCGCGATAAGCAGTCGTTTCCACTGTTTTTTCATCAGATTCCTCCTTCAAGGTTTTTCGGAAAAATCTAAGGAATATTGAATGCCTCTTTGGTCCAGGACCTTCGCAATAGGGTAAATATAATGAAAGATATTGCTTAAAAGACCAGGGCAGATGGTCTAGAGTCGAGTGCATGGATGACAAAAAAAACTATATCACCCCCGAAGGTCTAGCGCGTTTAAAGAGTGAGTATCATGAATTGATGCATGTCGAACGACCGAAAGTTGTCGAAGTCGTGGCGTGGGCAGCGAGCAATGGGGATCGCTCAGAAAATGCGGATTATCAGTATGGCAAACGTCGGTTGCGTGAAATCGACCGTCGCGTGCACTTTCTGACTAAGCGGATTGAAGACGCAGAAGTTGTGGATCCAAAAATCATGAAGGGTGACAAAGTGCTGTTCAGTGCCACGGTCACGTTGGCGACAGAAGACGGCGAAGAAGTAACCTATCAAATTGTCGGTGAGGATGAGTTTGATCCGAAGGCAGGCAAAATTTCATGGCGTTCGCCCGTCGCCAAGGCTCTTCTGGGGAAGAAGTTGGGCGATGAGGTGCGTATCGTAAAGCCTGCAGGCGAAGAGTTTGTCACAATAGAGAGCATCGAATATAAGTAATAATTTCAGATTCTGTCAGATCTTCTTTTGGAATTTGCAAAGCCGAGATGCATTTTGATTAATATATTTGTCATTGGCTTATAAATTAGGGACACTGCCCTCCAATTCGGGGGGGATTGATATGAAGTTTATGGCCAGAGCGTTTGTCGCTACTATCGCATTTTCGTGTGTTTTTTCTTGGAATATCGCAGAAGCAAAACATCAAAGTAAACAAGAACAAAAGCTAAGAGAGCAACAAAGAGACCAGGCTTCTCAGGACTCTGCCTCCTCTGCCCAAGCGTTGTTCGTCGACGAAAAAGCGAGCGATAATGATATTATCCGCGCTGTAAACGATCGCCGCCGCGTAAACTACGTCGAAGGTGGTAGCATGACAGTCACTAAAGTTTTGCCCGATGATCAAGACGGTCGCAAACACCAAAAATGGGTTGTTCGTCTTTCTAATGGCAACACGATGCAGGCTGTGTATAATTCTGATATGTGCCCGGAAGTGCCAGTTAAAGTAGGCGATGTGATCGCGATGGGCGGTATGTTCTTGTGGACGAATGTGGGTCCGATGTTGCACTGGTTGCACCATGATCCTCGTGGCACTCGTCCTGATGGTTATGTTTATGTTAACGGGAAGTACTATTGCAAAGACTCCAACTAACTCCATGTGAAGCACCGTTTTGGGCCAACAGTGGTCACGGTCAAACTTTGTGGGCGCACTTTCTTAAGTCGCCTGAGTTATCTTCTTTAGGGACCCAGTTAGAAGTCGATCTTCCAGATGGAGATCGACTTTTTTGTTATTACCACCCAGGGTCTTCCGATTTCGTTGTCAGTTTGTATCATGGTTTAACCGGGGATGCTCAAGCCGATTACATGCAGCGTACGGCGTTGTTATGTCAGCGTTTGGGCCACACTGTTGTCTTGGTTAATCATCGTGGTGCGGGCGGCTCTTATGCGCATGCTAAAAAGCCCTATCACTCTGGCAAATCAGATGACGTCGCCCATGTCTTAGAAAAATTAAAAGAAAAGTTTCCGGGTAAAAAACAAATCGCCATCGGCTATTCCATGAGTGGCAATATTTTATTGTGCTTATTGGGCGGATTTCGCGGCCATGTAAAGCCGGATGGAGCAATCACTATCAATGCGCCGATCAATTTAAAAGGTGGTTCTCAGCTTCTACACACAGGTCTGAATCGCATTTATGATTTGCGCTTTGTCAGTCGCGTGCGTCAGTCGGTTGAAGAAAAATACAAACACGGCGTGATCAGCGAAAAATACAAAATCAGTCCATTGGCCCGTTTGTGGGACGTCGATCAGATTTACACAGCACCCGCTTCAGGCTTTCGTGATCGCGAAGATTACTATGCGACGTGTTCGGCGTTAAATTATCTTTCAAATATTGAGACCCCGACCTATTCACTGACGGCATCCGATGATCCGTTTATTTCTGTGGTGGATTATCAAAAAGCGAATTTTTCAAAAAGCACCCACGTGCATATTGAAAAACGAGGTGGTCACTTAGGTTATCTTGCAAAAAATAATACGCCGCTGGGGTCTCGTCGTTGGATGGATTATTATATCCACGAAGCCCTGCGAGCTTTAGAAAATACTTTGAAGTAACAAATTCCAGCGTGCTTTCCACAGCGAGTACGACGGCGAAGTCTTGCCAGAGTCATAAATCGCCACAAAAAGACTTTTGTGTTTTGTGGTCAGCGCCTTTTGTACGTGCAGGTGTAAATACCAGCCACGCAATTTTGTATCGGCCCATGATTTTTCAATTTCTTGCCAAGTGCTCTTCCTCAAGCCACCGGATTCACACAAAATATCCGCGGGCAGTTTGTGGTTGCGCTCTTTTAAAATCGCATTAAACAGACGCTCTATGCGGTGTCTTGGGGTGGCCGCGTTCTGGAAGGGGCTGTCTTTTTTTGTCAGACGCTCGCCCCAACATAAGTTGATATCTGAATCTGTCATCAGATGTTGCAAGACTTTAAATAAATCCCCCAAAGGGGTCGCCATCTGCGGATCAGCCATCAGCAAGAAAGCTCCTTGCGCTTGATTCAATCCTTGGCGCAGGCTTTCAGCGCGACCTAAGGTCTTATTATTTTGGATCAAGATGATTTTTTCTTTTTCTGAAGACTGCGTTTGTGCTGTTGTAATTTGCGCAACACACGCAGAAGCATTTTTTTCAGTCACGGCAATCAGCTCATAGATCAGCGGAAACTTCTGAAAAAAAGTTCTGACATCTTGAATAAATAACGGCAGCTCTTTTGAGTCGTTATTCAAATAGATCACGAAGGAACAATGGGGAGTTGACACAGAAGAATCCATCTTTACGATAAGTAACAATGAAATCACTTAAGGTCACGCACTACTTCAAGGCAGCACTGTGGTTGGGGCTTCTCTTTTTGGCCCTGCTGACGCGTTTTTATCATTTGGAAAATAAGCCGATTCATTTTGATGAAGGCATTAACGGCTGGTTTGTGTTGCAAATGCAAACTTTGGGTTTTTATAAATACGACCCTAATAACTATCATGGGCCGTTGTATTTTTATCTGCTGCGCTGGTGTGAGCTCTTGTGGGGCCAGAGTCTGGCAATTCTGCGCACGGTGCCGGCGATCTTTAGTTTTTTAAGTGTCATGCTTTTCTCATACGGTATTTTGACACAAAAAAGAGTGCAGCAATGGATGATGTTCTTTGTTTTGCTGAGCCCCGCATTTATTTTCTTTGGCCGTTCGGGCATCCACGAGATGCCCTTTGTGTTTTTTCAGCTCGTCCTGGCCTTGGGGCTTTTGCGTTGGCTAGAGCATCCTGATAGCAAAGCCCTTTTCTTAGCGATCACGGGGCTGTGGGGGCTTTTGGTCTTAAAAGAAACTTTTGTGATCACGCTGTTGTGTTTGGGCTTAGGGGTGGCATCACTGGGGCTCGGCGAAGTGCGCAAGTTTTTGTCGTGGCAACAGGCGCGTCAGGCCTGGACACCGGTGGTTAGATCTTGGGTTTTGTTTCTAGCATTGTTCTTTGTTTCTTTGTACACAGGGTTTTTTAGAAATCCCATGGGGCTTGTGGATTTTTTCAAAGCTTTAGTGCCGTGGTTTAAAACAGGGGTTCAGGGGAATGGACATGAAAAGGAGTTTGCCTACTGGGTGAAAGTTTTATGGCAAGCGGAGCCCTTAGTATTTTTAGGAATTATTTTGGCGCTGGCGGGAGTTTTTTCGCGCCACAAGGCCTTGCGCATGCTGAGCGTATTTTCTTTGTCGCAGTTTCTGATTTATTCTTTGATCCCTTACAAAACAGTGTGGTGCATTCTGTCTTTGGTGTGGGGATTTTATTTCGTACTCGCTTTGCAAATCAGCAATTTAAAAAGACCCTGGTTGTTGCTGGTGCCTGTTCTGATACTTGCGGGATACAATGTGCAAAGTGCTTATCGTTCGGCCTTCAAAGTACCTATCGACATGGATCATCCCTATGTTTATGTCAATTCCACCTATGATCTGGTGTC
>CAMLMF010000157.1 GCA_946480995.1 uncultured Bdellovibrio sp.
TGTTCCGAAGGCTTTTCGTCGGTAATTGAAACTTTCAACGCAGAATCAACATTTTTGCCCTGAAGTTGCATTTCTGTGACGATGGAAGCTTTGATTTCAGCTAAATTGAAATCGCTGACAGGCAGAGCATGCCCCTTCATTTCGTACATCTGCTGACCCAAAACTAAAAAGGCCGCGTTGGTGTTGATCTCAATTAACTTTAAATTGTTGTTTTCGTCGACGTGAAAATCATAGCTCATCATGATCGACTTATTGCCGGGGTCCTTCAGACCTTTTTCGGCAAGCAGATCGTTATAGTGGTTCAGATAAGATTCTTTTTCGCGCATCGAAAAAAGCAAAGCCACGGCTTTTTGCGCCTGGGATAATACAGAGGATTTAAGCTCTACATTAAAAGGCGAAATCAGACTGTCAGCCACAAGGCTTTCCAGGGGATGTTGTGCCAGCCCCGGGAAAGACTGTTGTAAGTGCTGAATAAAATCTGATTTTAGATTTTGCATGACTATTTCAATGGAGCGATATGCAAATCGCCTTTTTGCCAGCCTGCTTGGCAAAGTTCGCCGGATTGGCAACCTTGCAAAACGCGCAAGATTTCTTTGGCATCACGGCCCACGGCTGTGTTGTGAATTCCCATGTATTGTACTTTTTGTTCTGGGTCGATGATGAAAGTTCCACGAGTTGCAATGCCACGATCTTCAAAAAGAACACCGTAATCACGCGCAATACGTTTTGTCAGATCGGCCAACAATGGATAACCCAAGTTACCTAAATCATCGCGCAACCAACGTTTGTGTGAGTGCACTGAATCTACGCTGCAACCGATCACAGTGGCGCCAGCAGCTTCGAAGTCTTTTAGGTGTTCACGGAATTGTGTCAGCTCTGTCGGACACACGAAAGTGAAGTCCAAAGGATAGAAAAACAAGACAACCCATTTGCCTTTGTAATCGGCTAAAGAAATATCCCGAACTTCTCCTGCGTCAAAAACGGCTTGAGCGGCAAATTGCGGGGCGAGCTGATTGATCATTGGCATAGACACTGTCTCCTTAGATTGCTATTTATAGATGCCTTTGATAGTGCTGAAACTCAAGGGGAAAAGTGAGGAGTCACTGTGAAAATCATTTCTTGGAACGTAAACGGAATTCGCGCCTGCTATAAAAAAAATTTGATGGATTTTGTACGTACCGAAAAGCCCGATATCTTGTGTTTGCAGGAAACAAAAGCTCACATTGATCAAGTCGAAGACGAAGTTCGCAAGATGACTTGGCAACATTCCTATTGGTCCTCGGCAAAACGCAAAGGTTATTCGGGAGTCGCAACTTTCACGAATCTTGAACCGAAAAACGTGCAATATCATTTCAACGATATTCCCGATTATGAATCGGAGGGGCGCATTGTGATGGCGGACATGGGCCCTTTTGACTTGTACAACATATATTTTCCCAACGGTGGTTCGGGTATTGAGCGTCACAACTTTAAGCAGCAATTTTTAAAAGATCTGAATATTCATCTTAAGGACAAATTGGCAACGGGCCGCCAAGTTGTGGTTGTGGGCGACTACAACGTCGCGCACGAAAGCATTGATGTGCATGATCCGATTCGTCTTTCTAAAGAGAGTGGCTTCTTGCCCGAAGAGCGTGCGTGGTTTGATTCTTTCTTGGATTTAGGCTTTATCGACACCTTCCGTTATTTTAAGCCGACCGAAGCAAAGCGTTATTCGTGGTGGGATATGCGCACTTACGGGCGTATTTCAAATCGTGGTTGGAGAATTGATTATGTGTGTATCTCAAAAGGCCTTGAGAAATATCTAGCTTCCGCAGATATTCTCGACCAAGTTGAGGGTTCGGATCACTGCCCGGTGGTCGTGACCTTGGATTTATAAATAGTCTTTTAAAAGGGGCTTCTTGTGTTATTTATTCCTTTTCCGTTAGTGCTGGCAGAAATTTTCATTTTCTTTTTTGCCGTCAAACAATGGGGATTCTTAAATACTTTAGGTGTGTATCTGTTGCCCTGCGTTTTGGGTTTTTTGATCGTTTCGACCGTAGGACGTATGGCCATCATGACCTTGCAAGGTTCGGTGATGAAAGGGCAACTGCCGGGAAATCGCTTACTTCATTCCGGCGCGATCTTTTTTTCAGGTTTGCTTTTTATGGTGCCATCTTTTTTTGCTCGTCTTGCCGCGCTCGTTTTATTTTTGCCCGGCCTTCGGCATATCTTTGTCGCGTGGTTTAAAATTTTTATGGCCAAAAAAATCGCCAAGGGCTCAGCCAATTTCAACTTTGGCGGCGGCCCCTTCGGCTTTGGTGCGGGCAATGCCGGTGGTGCAGGATTTCGCTACTATCAGTACCGAGGTGGCAATGCCGGATTTGAGGAGGCAAATTCTGAACGCGAAGTCAGTGAAGCCAACGTTCTTGACGTCACTCCACTCAAAGTCACGCACCAGAAAAAAGACAGCGACGAGACTAATTAATTTCAGTGTTACATTGAAATAGGTAACGAGGCTCGTACTTCAAAGCCAATATTTTCTTTGTGCTCCATTTGCAAAGAGCCATTGTGCATCTTTAAAAATTGAACGACCAAAAATAGACCGATGCCATAGCCATCATTGCTGGAAGCATGCGGTGTCGTGTTGACTTCGTAGTGGCTCAGCAGAGCTTTGGCCTGTTGCATGCTCATGCCGGGGCCCTGATCGATGATGCTGAGTTGCAGCTCTTGTTTAAAGCGTTGGCAATCAACGGTGATAATCGAGTTGTTAGGAGAATACTTGATCGCATTGCTAAGCAGATTCCTTAAAATTGCCAAAAGCATTTTTTTATCAGCAGCAATTTGCAAAGGTTCGTTCAATGCCGTGCCTTGAAGTTGAATGCTTTTTTCCGCTAAGAAAGGGCGTATATGTTCCTTGGCGGTGTTGACGATTTCTGCAATCCGCACGGGCTCTTTGGAAATGGCATAAATGCCCCCCTGGGTTGCGGACCAAAGCAGGATATTTTTCACCAAGTCTACGGAAGCTCGCGCCGAGTCTGAGATTAAATCCCAGTGCGCATGATTTCTTGCTGCCGCAAGCTGCGACAAGCTGGTTAGATTGCCTAAAAGATCATGGGAAATAAGTGACAATAGCTGTTGATTTCCTTGGGTGGTTTTTTTTAATTGTGTCACGTCGTTGAAAGCCAGCAATTGGCCACGTCCGTCCAAGGCTGGGTGAATGAACTCTTCCCAGACAACCTCGTGGTGGCCGTCGCCAATTTGCAAAATGTGACCCTTGGTTTTGGTTGGCGCTTCTTTAAGGAAATCCAGCAGATTTCCGGGCAAGGTGACTTCGATATCTTTTCCGACGCTGGAAAAATTAAATTTCAATAGACTGCCGGCTTTTGAATTGAACAAGGCAATTTTACCATGACGATTGATAAGTATAACCGGGGTGGGCAAAAACTCGAACAGAACATTGTTGTTCGCAGAAAAGCTTTTCACGACTTGCTGGCGATGTAAGACATAGTAAAAGCCCATGGCCGCAAATATTTGAATCAGTAAGGGCATTCCCAGGAACCGCACTTCGGGGATGAAAAGAATCCCAATAGCCTCTGGCACAACATAGCAGACCATCGCGGTCATCATTAAAAGACCATAGAAGCGGTGATAGGTGGGCTGTTTGCGATAGTCCTTAACAACGAAATACGCCGCGACACCGATACACAAATAAGAATAAGTAAAAAGAAATTTACCAAGTGGGCCCAGTTGCCAGCGCACGACATCGACCCCAAACGCATTGAAAGGTTCGATGTTTTGGATGATTAAAGAATGCAGGCTGGGAACGGCCCAGGCGATATAGACCAAAACCGTCGGCAAAAAGGTCAAAGCGAAATATTTAGAAGTGGGTTTGGTATTTTTGCGGGCGAATAGTTCGTAAGAAAAATAAATCCATAAAGGCAAGGTTGGCGAAATAAATAAAAAGCGCGTGCGTGCAAAGAAAGCTTTTTCGGCAAGATCATTAGCAAAAATAATTGAAAGGTTGGAAAACGCCCAGCCCAAATATAAGAACGTGATAAGAAGATACATTTGGACGGCTTTTTGCTTGCGATACTCGAAGCTAGCTCCCGCTAGAAAGGCACAGCACGCGACCGCGATCATAAACCAGATCAACAGCAGCTGTGTCACGGACATTTTAGGTGAGTCCGTTCTTTGAAGCCCACACGCCGACTTCAACCGATGTGAAAATGCCAAGCTTCATCATGATATTGGATTTATGGCTTTTGACTGTCTGATCGCTACAGCCTAGTGCCTGTGCCACTTCTTTGTTTGAACGGCCCCCTGAAATCAAACGGACGACCTCGATTTCTCGCTTCGTCATCAAGTCACCTTTGTGTTGTGAGGTGATTTGATGAAAATACGGAGAGATAAACTTTAGCCCCTGGCTGACATCTTTCAGAGCCAGTTTAATGTCCTCAAGTTGCGAGGCTTTACTGACTAGAGCTGCCGCAGGGCCTTTCATGTACATGTTGATGACATGGGGGTCTTCATTTTGCGTGACGACGATAAATGAAGGACGGATTTCCGCAGGCGTAGAATCTAAAATCGAAATGCCATCCGAAGATTTTAAAGTGTGATCTAAAAAAACAATGTCTGGTCTAAAATCGTGGATCCTTACAAGCGTGGTCTCGGCATCCGCAGCCTCTTCAATAACACAGGCATTGGAAAAGAATTTTTGCACCTCAACTGCAAGTGTCGCACGCACGATTGCGTGATCATCGACGATAAGAACTCTTTTGCTTGATTCTTTGTTGTTCATGAATTCCCTGACTTAAGAAAATTTTCGACGGCTGTCAAAATTAAGTCAAAGAAAATAATCATATGTTTGTATCCCCCGAATGAGGGATACGCCTTGGAAACTATATAAAAAATTATTGAGCGGAAGAAATTACGCGGGCTTTTTGGTTGGATACCACAGGGCCAAAGTATTTTCTGAACATGCTTTGCCCAAGATGAGCTGATTTCACTGTCCAGAATTTTTTATTCACGGTCATTGCCGCCACCGCGATTTTACGTTCTTGATCTAAAGCGTAGCCCACGAACCAATCAACGCGGCCGCGCGGGTTGTCACCCGTTAAGTGACCCGTTTTTCCACCCATTTCGATTTCACGGAATTTGCGATCCTTAACAATCGGACGGAAAGAGCGACGTGAAGTTCCTGCTGTTACAGTCTGCTCCATCAGCTCACGAACTTTGGCCGCAGACTCTTTGCTCATAATGTTTCCATTGGTCAAAGTGCTGCCTTCGTAAATTTTTTCACCCTTGCTGTTGGTGATTGAGCTGACCAAGTACGGCACAACAATTTGTCCGTCGTTAGCAACAGAGGCCGCAATCATCGCGCCTTGTACTGGGCTCATGCGATTGTTCTTATTGTAACCCGAAGCTGCTTCAGCCATCTCGAAGCCTTTGCCTGGCGGGATGTAGGCAACACCCATATCCACAGGAAAGTCAGCAGGGATTTCTTGATTGAACATAAAGCGCGTGGCGTAGTCGTTCAAATCTTCTGGATGCAAGTTCTCGATACTTAAGCGCCCGAAAGCGGTGTTGATCGAACGCGCGAAGGCGTCTTTCAACGTAATGACATTCGTCCAACGCGTGACTTTATCAGATAGGACATTTTTTTTATAAAGAGTGTAAGCGCCGCCGTTATAGCGGATTTTGTGCTCTGGCGTAACACCGGCTTTATCAACCGCGGCCGTTGCGGTGACTACTTTAAAAACCGAAGCTGCCGGGAAGGTCGCTTGCAAGTTCAAGTTCGCAGCTTCTGGGTCATCGCGCTGAAAGCTCGACATCGCCAAAACTTCACCCGTGGTGGCATCGATCATAAAGATCGCGCCGTAGTCAGGTTTATAAGACTTTAAAAGTTTGTCGGCTTCTTTTTGCAGATTTTCATCAATCGTGTAAGTGACCTGAACGGGGCCTTCTTCGCCCTCCCACATCATGCCGGCTTTTTCCGGAAGGTGGTTCGAACGCACCTGCGTGCCAAGGGCTTTGGCGACCAGAAGACGCTGATCAAGTTGAGTTTGAATTTTCTTATGCACTTGCACTTCTTGGCTGTCAGAGGCAGTGAAGCCCAACAGAGAATAAAGCGCCAGCAGGCAAGCTCCAGAAAATGTGAATAGTTTTAATAACTTATATTTATTTTTAGATCGCATTATTTTATGGTAGCACCATGTCTGAAACGCTTTCAAGAGCAATCTCGAAAGAAGACGCCAGAAACGCCATATCTGGTGCGCATTTCGGGCTATTCTTTCGTGACACCATTAAAGACTTGGACTAAAGACTAACTCTCATGAAGACCAAAGAACGTATCCTCCTTACTTCCATCGATCTTTTCAACCGCAGCGGCGTCGTGGCGATC
>CAMLMF010000158.1 GCA_946480995.1 uncultured Bdellovibrio sp.
CTCCGAACGACGTCGAGTTGGATGAGAAATTAGAACTGGTTGCTGAATGGCGTGATCTTAGCCGCGCAGGCAAAGCTCATCGTCGTGATGCGGTGATGGACTCTATCTTCACTTGGATGGACGAAGAAGGTTATAACTTTAACAAAGCTTATAATTCTTTAGAGAGTTCATTATTGGTGGGATTGCGTAATGCACCTATCACAGGGAAATTCTTGTCTAGCTCTATTGCTGACAATATCGAACAACAACAGCTGAAGTACTTCTTAACAATGAACACGATCGGCGGAGCTGCTTTAGAAAGCTACGTTGAAAAAGAAGAAGCTCTTTATAAAGACGTCATTCCTTCGTATGCGCAAATGCTGCGCTTGATGATTGAAGTCAAAAAAGACGATTTAAATCGCCTTGCGCAAGAGCGCAAGTATAACGAAAACGGCCTTACTTACCCGGCGACTTACGAGTCCCGCTTTATGAAATATTTAAATCGTTAATTAAAAAAGGGAGACCTTATGAAAAAGCTAATCACATTCTTGGGCGCAGCAACTATTGCACTTTCGGCTTCAGCGGCAATGGCCAGCACGGACACATATTGTTTTCAAAGAGCGGATCGCTCGATTGGCGAAGTTGTTGTTCAGGACCACTTGTCTCATGTCGGATATAGCAACGCAGGTTCCGGCCGACTTAACAGCATTCAGAAAACAGCAAAAGAGTTGGTTGTGAAAACTTATTTGAGCGATGGTGGCGATGGTTTTCCCGCGACGATTACCATCACAAAAGACCTTATTACACTTTCACAAGGAACTCGTATCCTTGATCAAAATACTCGGATCGATTGCCCTAAGTAAAATCAATCTAGCGGCAGCTTCGCAGGAAGCTTGCCGCTAATCTATTGCGCAACGCATGGTGCGCTTCACGCTGGCACTGCCGTTGCTTAACCCTTCGGATTCCAAAAACGAGGGGACACAATGAAACTACATTTCTTAATTTTTAGTACAATTTTAATAATGAGCAACGCTTTTGCTCAAGACGAAGCCGGCTTGAAGCTCTTAAAAAGCTTAGGCAAATACGCCACCCAGGAAGAAATCATTATCAAAGACGACAATGCCTGTAAGGTGGATTCCGATTGTGGGTTCGGGGAACGATGTCGTCTTAAAAAATGTCAGCCTAAGGGTGATACCTGCAGTTACGATTATGATTGTGCCGGCTCCTCAAGATGTCGCCTGGGGCACTGCTCTGCGGGGGATAGCGCCGACACCTGCCAATACGACCATGAGTGTTCGGGTTCATTAAGATGTCGCGCAGGAAAATGCTCCAGCGGTGGAGCTTCTGAAAACTGCACCTATGATCACGAGTGCTCAGGGTCCATGCGTTGTCGTTCCGGCCGTTGCTCTTCGGGGGGCAGCAGTGAAACATGTAATTACGACCATGAATGTAGCGGTTCATTAAGATGCAAACTGGGTAAATGCTCGTCAGGTGGTGCGTCTGAAACATGCACTTACGATCACGAGTGTGACGGCTCCATGCGCTGCCGCAACAATCGCTGTTCTTCGGGGGGCGCTTCAGAAAACTGCAACTATGATTATGAATGCTCGGGTTCGATGAAATGTCGGGCGGGCCAATGTTCTTCAGGCGGAAGAGCAGAAAATTGCAGCCAGGATTATGATTGCAGCGGATCTATGCGTTGCCGCAGCGGCCAGTGCTCAGCTGGGGAAAATTCGGACACTTGTAATTATGACCACGAATGCGCGGGCTCTATGCGCTGCCGTTCTGGTCAATGTTCGGCTGGCAATCCATAAAAAATAAAAGCTCCGGATAAATTCTTTCCGGAGCTTCGTGAATCTTTCGATTTTATCGTTTTGCAAAAGCTCTTAAGAGACGTGAAATTCAAAAACCTTTTCGGTATTCACGGAATTTAGGATCATGCAATTTTCAGAGGTGCGGGTCAGAATTCTTTGAGCTGTTTCTGCCTGGGCACAATCACGCAGAGACACTTTCAACAGACAGCGTGCCATCCACGGACGGCCGCTGGCATCTCGGTCTAAGGTCAAGTCTGCCGCCACTTCGATACTGCCATAGGCAAGTCGTGATTTTTCTGCAAATACTTTAAAAGTCGCCACAAAACAATTTTGCAACGCCATCACATACAAGTCCTCGGGACTGAAACCATCCCCGGGACCTTCGAATTCGAGGGGAATAGCCAAGCGCAGCTCTTGTTCTTGCGATGCCGCCTTGCTGATCCACGCGGATTGAATACCAGAAGGACTTACGGATTGAGACGAAAAAAACATGGGGTACTTTATCATAGGATTCTCCTGCCAAAAGGAACTTTTATTTTATCAAATATTTCGGCTTAAAATGGGCCAGAGCCTTGCTTTAAACTATTTGTTCATGCTACTATGAACAAAATGAAAACTCAATCAACGAAAAAAACAACTACAAAAGCCCCACCCGCTTCTGCCAGCGCGACGGAAATCAATAAACTGCGCGCGCTTTCGGAATCCGTCGGAGATTTTATTCGCTATTGGGGATTCCGCAGAATCCATGGACAGATTTGGACTCAGGTGTTTTTGTCAAAAGCCAGCCTCAGCGGCGCAGATTTGACTCAGCGTCTGCAGGTATCCAAAGCCCTTATTAGTCCCGCCCTGGCAGAACTGGAAGCCTATGGCTTGATTACGATGACTGAGGACGGCAAAAAGACGAAGCGCTATTCTGCAGCCCCCGATGTCGTGCCAGTGATCAAAAATATTCTTAAAGAACGTGAAGCGACCATCATTGCCAACGCCAAAGAACACTTTGAAAGTTTACAAAAGATTCACCAGAAAAAGGGCGCGGCAGATTCTTCATTGGAAGACAGTCGCATCGAAGAGCTGGGGGAGATGATCTCTTTGGCTCAGTTTGCAGTGAACTTTGTTATCGGGCAAAGTGATGAAGAATCTTTAGCTTGCTGGACCGCCGAAGCCCTTAAAGCTGACGCGAAATAAAAAGAGCTGTCATGGAATCAAATTACGACGCCATCATTCTGGGCGCGGGCATTTCAGGCTTGGCGTTAGCTGCGCGATTAAGACAACAAAATAAATCCTTTGTGATCTTAGAAAAGTCCGCTGGCGTGGGCGGCCGACTTGCCACGCGTCGCGCCCTCGACTGTACCTTTGATCACGGCGCGCAGTTTATTAAAAACCGCCACGGCGACGAGGCTATTTTGCGCAACACCTTCGGCACAGAAAACCTGGGGCAGGTGTGGTTTTCGCAGAATGACTGTGATTATGTCGTGTTTCCTAAGGGCATGACCCAGTTGCCAAAATCTGTTATGCGTCCCGAGGAACTAAGATTGAATGAAAAAGTGGTTCTGCTTGAAAGCGGCCAAGACCTTTGCACCGTCCACTGCGAAAGTGGTGTGCACTATACCGCTAAGAAAGTCTATCTGACATGCCCCTTGCCGCAGACTGTGGCTTTGTTAAAAAATTCGCACATCAGCTTTCCGGCTGAATTAGAAAATATTGAATATGCCTCGGCCCTGGTCGGATTGTTTCGCGTGCACTCAGAAAGCTCTCGCATCGTAAATTTCAGTTATCAACAAGACTATTCCGCAAATATTTTTTCCATCAGCAACCAGCTGGCAAAAGGGGTTAGCCAAAACCTGGCCTTCACTGTGGTGATGCAACCGTCATGGAGCAAAGATCATTTTGAAAATGACGATGCCAAAACAGAACAAGCCATCGCGCAATTTTTTACACAAGCTCTGCGTGATATCGGTGCGGGCGAAAGTTTCACGATCGTCAGCTCGCAATTAAAAAAGTGGCGTTACAGTCACCCCCTTACGATAGCGCAGACCCCGTTTCAAATTCTTCCGACAGATTCTAAAATCTGCCTTCTGGGGGACGCGTTTGGGGGAGGAAACATTCACGGGGCCCTTCGCTCCGCCCTCGCTGTTCCTTTTGAAAGCTAATCATTATAGCGCTTAAAAAAATCCTCTAGGTCGGCAATCATCAAAGCGGCCTGGGCGCCATCAAAAAGGCGATGATCAAAAGTCACACCCAAGTGCATGATCTTACGAATTTCAATTTGATCACTCACGACGACAGGTTCTTTACAAACTCTTCCGATAGAGACTAACACTCCGGCTCTGGTAAAAGGGACCAAGGGAACCAAGGCTTTTTTAATGCCCAGCGACCCCACACTGGTCACGATCACCGAACCAAAGGGATCTTTAGGCAAACGCAAAAACGAAAAATCAATCCCCAGATCGTGACTTAAAAAGGCAAAAGAGCGCAGAAATATTTTCGTTAAAAAATGCGGCATACGATGGATCAGTCGCAACGCAAAACCCAGGTGTGGATCTTGCCTGCGGCGAATCTGAGTTGCGCCCTTTGCTAAATGCCAATCAATTTCTGCGACACTCATACGATCGACGTCTCGCAAGGTCGCAAACGACAAATCGTGGGTGTCGTCTTCGTTGATGTTCACCATCACTGAGATATTGATGCTTTTTCGCCGAAATAGTTTTCCAAAGCGCATGACGAAATTCAAAGACTCGTGATTTTTCATCAACTCACTAATGGCTTTAATCACCAAGGGCGTCGGTGAAGTCATGTTTTTTAAATGTGTCACATCTATTTCAAGAAATCCGTACACCGAGGGATCCCCGGCTGATTCCCACAAGCCCATCGCGACTTTTCTGAAAATTGAAACGTTGCGGACTTTAGTGAATGCCATAAGCTCCTAAGACCAGCGCTAACAAAAAGATCGAGCGCAGTGTCCAAATCAAAGTGCGAATCCAGTTAGTAATCACAAGGCGACGAATAATCAGATGATCCTGTCCTGCCGCAAGCTTGTTGTGGGCTGGGACACTAAAACCAAATGTCACAATCCAGATAAGTATTACCCCAATAAGGTTCATAATCCACTCGACCGCCAAACTGCGACTTAGAATCAGGGCCGTCGCCAATTCAAAAATCATCACAGGCCCCACAATGCCACCCATGACGGCCGTATGCCGAGCGTGAAATTTACCGAAGTGCTTTTCGTCAATCAGCGCAAACGCGGGATAATGGGTCAATTGAATCACCCAAATTACTCCGGTTAAATAAAGGCAAAAAGCCAAATGCAAAAAAGTCCAATTCAGGGAAAACAAAAAACCTCCGGATTACTTCCAACCCTTGGTGATGCCATCCACCGACTGACGTGAACATTTAAAACGAGTGGGTTTAAATCCCCGTTTTTTTTCATTCTTAAGACGCCCTTGTTCGAAAACGCGACGCCGCCAACGATTGAAAGCGTCTTTTTCTAAGGTCGCCCTCATGAAAAGCACGAATTCATTTGGAGAAAGTCCAAACTGCACAGCGATCACTTCAAAGGTAGAGCGATCTTCCCATCCCAAGCGTACCAGACGCGCACGATCTTCATCAGAAAACTGTGCGAACTTATTTTTCAAAGACTTGGATATACCCATGCTAACGGCCCGTTGTATGCACTTCGCAATAAGGGCTGTCCGCGCATTCTTTGCGCGGCAACAACGGGCGCACCTTCGCGAACAAATAATAACCTGAATCCAAAATCTTTTTTACGGGCCAGAATGAGGCAACAGGGACCACTTTTTTAAGCTTCGTCAGCTGCGACCAAATCTGTATGAAAGCGTCCACGCCCACAAACGTTCGCCCTTGGCGGTCTTTCACGTGCAGACTTTGATGAACCTTAATGGGATCAAGCCCCTCCGCCGCCGCGTCAAAGCCAGCTGAGGTGATATCCACAAAGGATATATTGTCCGCCCCGCTCATTTTCTTATAGTGGTTGATTTCCCGCGAACAGAGCTGGCAGAGCCCATCGTAAAAGACAGTAATTTCAGTTTGAGACACTTTATTTGCCTTTTCCATGTTGAACTCCTATTTAGTTCATAGTAGTATGAACTATCTTGAATGTCAAGAATTCCAGTTAACTGGATAAAGGAGCGTCTCATGGGATCCATCTTTAGCAGCCGGATTAAACGGACCCTGGAGCTGACAAAAATGGCGACAAAGATCGGGCTTAAAGAACTAAGTTCTGGCAATATACAGTCGCGCATCGAACAGGCAAAGATCATTACAGAAAGCCTGGGGAATTTGCGTGGGGCCGCGATGAAAGCCGGGCAAATACTTAGTCTGGATCTAGATGACTACTTCCCGCCTGAGGCCATTCAAATTCTTTCACAATTGCAAAATCAAGTGTGGGAAAGTCCTGACTTGGATTTAGCCAAGGTCTTAAAAAGAGAACTCACGCCAGAACAGTTGTTAAAGCTGCAAGACATTCAATACAAGCCTTTTGCTGCTGCCAGCATGGGCCAGGTTTACAAAGCTCGCTCGGGCAGA
>CAMLMF010000159.1 GCA_946480995.1 uncultured Bdellovibrio sp.
AATATCAAAGTGTGGGAAACCGGCCGGATCTTGCAAACTATGCACGTACCGAACGGCGTGGATCGGATTTCAGGTCAAAGTTATCAAGCTATGCTGCAAAGTCTGCGACCGAAAAGTTATAGCCTTGTGACATTCCCTTTCGGGGATACAGGTGATTTGTTGTCGGGAACCTTGGCTGGAACTGTGATTCCTGCCCCGGGAACTTTTGGCGCGGTGAACAGCTATAATGATGTTTATATCGGTGCACCAACGGCTGCGGAAATTATCAATCGCATGACCAATAAGTCAGCGACACATGACGTGCAAGGGTCTTTGCAGGGGTTATCTTGGAGATCAGGGACTGCAAAAACTTATTTCACCAACACGTCCACGGTCGTGTGTGAGGGCGATATCATCGTGAACGGCACGGTGCTGTTGAACTCTGCAAATATTCAAACGATTACGGGATGTCGTATTTATGCGACGGGGCCGATCTTTATACAGGGACCTCTGAATATCTCTTCGCCGACCGGCAACAGTGCTTTGTCGAACTTGCAGCTTTCAAGTTCTGTGGCGATTATGATGGGTATTGGGATGGAAGCCATTGGCGTGCGCCAAGGTTACAGCTTGCCTACCCGGGGTGATACTGGTGGTTATGGCGTGATGAATACCGTCGCGGCGGAAGCTGCCAATATCGGCGCGGCAAATATACAAGATGCGATGAGGCACTCTTCGCGTCGTGTGCAGTTCTCTCGCTTGTTGTTGAATGCTCCACAAGTGCACAGTCGTTATAATGATGTTTTCCGGGGAACTATTATTGCGGAAATCGCAGTGATGTCGCCAGGCGAATTCGTTTATTATTTCGATGATGTTTTCTTGAACTCGTCGATTGAGATCCTGCCTTTGTTGCATGGACCTAGTATTTTGCGCGTAAAATAATCTCATTTTGATACATGCGGAGAGTGAGTGCCGAGCACGGGGGATTTGAGCCTTGGATTTTTCAAGGCTTCCCTGGCGCTGCGGTCGGCACGCCGTCCGGGCTCTGTTGCCGCCCGCCGGTAGGCGGGTTCGCGCCATCGTGGCGCCGGCAAAGGCCGACCTCCGACCATGGAATCCTTGAAAAATCCAAGTCTCAAATCTTTGTGGTCTTCATCATCTGCTTTTTTATCAATTAAGTAGCTTCTGCGGCCTTGCCTTTAATAGGTGCCTCTTGTCATTGGGTGGGGCTTCTGGCTTCGCGGGTTCTTGTGATCGTCATCTCTCTATATATATGTACGAATCGATGTGGTGGGGGTATTTGGGCTTCGCCTAAATTGTCTGTCTCGTGGTGAGAAATTAAGTTTGTTTTATGTGGTTGTTTTCATGTGTGAATCTCTCAAGAAGTTTGTCTCGGTGTGAAACGTTTTCAGACGATGTGACGCTTTTGGGTATGCCAATTGGCGGCACTGTCAATGGATCATACGAATAACGAGTGTTTCATAATGATTCCATGGTCCTATAAGTTGTTGAAAGGTCTAAGTGAATTTGTGGTTGGCATATGTTGGCCGGGCTCTTGCTTTATACCTTGGCATAGAGGGAAACAAATTTATGAAAACAATTAATCTAGTTACGAAAACATTTAAGATCTTGTGTCTAATTACTATGACCGCTTTTCTTGCTAACTGTAGCAAGGGTGGTGGCAACTCTTCTGCAGCGGTGAACAATTACCAAATGGTCAATGGTCTCTGCTATCAAAACGTGAATGGACAGTTGGTGCAACAAGCTAACACGTCTCTGTGCACGTCAGCAGGAACATACCAACTTATCAATGGTATCTGTTACCAAAATGCGAATGGACAGTTGATCCAGCAGCCGACTACATCTCTTTGCTCTAACACTGCGGGAACATACCAATATGTAAATGGTGTTTGTTACCAAACTGTAAATGGTCAATTGATTCCACAAACAAACGCGGCTCTTTGCTCAAACACTGGGAACTATATCATGCAAGGTAACATCTGTTACCAAATCGTGAATGGTCAATATATCCAACAACCGAACACATCGCTTTGCTTGAATAACACAAACGGTTCAACGCAGCTTTGTAACGGTTACTTCACAGACGGTTCTCGCTGGGCTTTGTGTACTGAAGGTGCGACTGGCCAAACTTACAGCGGTAACTACCTAGTGATGGATTGCTCTGGTTACACACTTTATAACCAAGCTAACCAAGTTGTTCGCTGCCAATAGTCCTCGAGTTGAAACTTAAAATGCGGCGCACCAATAAGTGCGTCGCTCTCTAAAAAAATAACTTTAAAAATTTAGGCCCTTTTGCCGATGGATTCGCGGACCCCCTCTGTTTGCGTAAGACATCAGCAAAAGGGTTTTTTAATTTCGCGACGCGATAAATACCCTTAAAACTCTGCTTAACTTTTCAGCTTCTGCCTTCCTTTTCACAGCGTCTTGTTGACATACTTCCCAACACTCGCGAGAGTGAAATGGCCTTTGGTCTAGCTAGACCTAGGGCGGTATTTGAGGGGAACTCCAGTGAGAATTAAAAAAATTGAACTGATCGGTTTTAAGTCTTTTAAAGATCGCACCGTCATCCATTTTGACGCAGGCATCACGGGTATCGTGGGACCTAACGGTTGCGGTAAGTCGAATATCGTCGACGCTTTGATGTGGGTCATGGGTGACCAATCAGCTAAAGACTTGCGTGCATCGCAAATGACAGACGTTATCTTCGGCGGAGCTGAAGGTTACGCGCCATTGGGTATGTGTGAAGTGTCGTTGACGCTTGAAAATGACGGCGGCGCCTTCCCAGTTAAATACATCAAACATTCAGAAATCATGGTCACACGTCGCCTGCACAGAAGCGGCGAGGGTGAATACTTCATCAATAAAGAACCAGCTCGTCTTAAAGATCTGCAAGAGATCTTCATGGATACGGGTGCGGGCTCTAAAGGTTTCTCGATCATCGCTCAAGGTATGATCGGTAAGATCATCACTTCGAAACCTGAAGACCGTCGTATGCTGATTGAAGAAGCAGCCGGTATTACAAAGTTCAAAGCGCGTAAAAAAGAATCGCAACGTAAGTTGATTTCTACGGATCAAAACTTAGTGCGTTTGCAAGACATCATCGGCGAATTAAAACGCCAAATCGATTCTTTGCAAAGACAAGCTCAGCGTGCTGAACGTTACCGCAATATCAAAAACCAAATTGAAGATTTGGATTTGTGGTTGTCGTCAGCTCAATACATCGAACTAAAGCGTGCTGCTGATGAAGCGCAAGCGATCTTCGATGAAGCCCAAAGCATGGAAATCGAAGGCGAATCAAACCTTTCGACTTTGCAAGGCCAACTTGAAGTTCTGAAATTGCAAATCTTAGAAAAAGAAAAAGCGGTTGAAGAGCAGCAAACAGAGTTTTTCACGAAACAATCCTCTGTTCAGAAAAAAGAGATGGAGATCCAAGAACTTCGTTTCGAAATCGAACAAGCTCGTCGTAATGAACAGATGACCGGTTCGATCTTGCAAGAACAGCAAGCTCGTCAGGAGCTTCTTGCTCGTGACAAAGCAAACTTGGACGAACAAGTTGCCGAGTTAAAAGAAGAAGCAGAGTCGTTGACCGCGCAATTCACGCAAAAAAATGACATCTACCAAAACTTCAACTCACGCATTTCTCAAGTTGACGAAGATTTGACGACCAAACGTCGTGAACTATTCGCGGTGGGACAATCTGAATCGTCCTTGGATGCTCGAGTCAATTCTTTGACGTCACAAATTGCAGACATCACAGAACGCCAAGATAACGAACAACTGGTTTTGAACGAACTGCGTGAAAAGCAAGTTGAGTTCGAAGGTCGTCGTAAAAAAGTATTCAACGAACTAGAAAAAGAACGCCAAATGCAATTGGATTTGGCGAACGACGTCGATTCTTTTGAAGCCAACAAGAAAATCTTGATGGAATCAGCGGCGACGAAAAAACTAGAAGTCGATCAGTTCAAAGATTCTTTGAATGAAGTGGCTTCGCGTTTGTACGGTCTAGAAAACTTGCAAAATAACTTCGAGGGTTTCCAAGAAGGTGTGAAGCAAGTCATGTTGTGGCAAAAAACTCGCACGCAGGAATTGATGGCCGATGGTTCGGTCGTGAATCACTTCCAGCCGGTTTCTGAAGTCGTCGAAGTTCCAGCGGAATACGAAGTGGCGATGGAAGCGGCTTTGGGCTCACGCCTGCAAATGCTTCTTTCTTCAGATGCGAACATCGCAGTTGATGCAGTTTCGCATTTAAAAGAAAATAAATCCGGACGTTCAAGCTTCTTGTCTGCAAATGACAAAGGTCTTTCATTCCACCGTTCTGAAGCGCCAGTAAATGAAGCCGGTGTTCAGGCTGTATTAAAAGATGTTGTTAAGGCCGCTGACAAATTCCAAAACACAGTGGCTTATCTTTTAGATGGCGTTGTGATTGTTGATTCTATCCGCACAGCATTGGCTCTTCGCCCACGTTACGAAGGTTGGACTTTCGTGACTCAGGACGGGGACACGTTAACAGCTGACGGTGTTTTGACGGGTGGTTCTTCTGAATCAGCGGATTCGGGCGTTTTAAAACGTCGCCGTGAAATCAAAGAATTGTCAGACAAAAAACAAGAGTTCGCTGGAAAGTTGGCTCTTGCGCAAGCTTCTTTAAAGAAAACAGAAGAGCAATTAAACAACGTTGTGAACGACTTCGAAGGTGCGCAAAAACGCAAAATCGAACAAGAGATCAAAGTCACAGAATTGCGTAAAGATCTTGAACGTGGCGAAAACGAATTGGCCAACGCGCAACAAGCGGTTGAACGCCAAGAGCGCGAGCTTAAAAAAATTACTGAACAAGTAGAGCTTCAAGAACAAAAACTTGAAGAATTAAATGCGGCTTTATTGGAAGCGCGTGAAAAGAAAACTCTTCTAGAAATGGAAGTAGAAACTTTAACGTCTGAATTCAATACAATCCGCCAAGGCTTTGATGGCTTGCAAGCTGAAGTGACGGACTTACAGGTTAAATCCGCTTCTAAAACGCAAGAATATCAAGGTGTCTTAAGACAACTTGAAATGGTGACTAAATCATTAGGTGATTTAGAAGGCCAATTAACAAGAATGTCCGAAGAAGCCCAAGGCTATAACTCTCAGATGACTGAGAGCCAAATGAACTTGGAAGAAAAGAAAATCGAATTCGAACGCTTGGTCAACGAAGTGGAAGGTTTGAAACTTCAAGTAGCCCGTACGAAAAATGATTACGAGTTGATGTCAGAAACTGCACGTGAAATTGAAGATCAAGCTATGTCTTCGCAACGTGCACGCAATGAACGTCAGCACAAAATGAACGACTCTCAATTGAAGCTTGAACAAGCTAAAATGAAAGAGCAGTACTTGATCGATCAAGTGCGTGAACGTTACATGCTAAATCTTCCGGACGTGGTTGAAAAATACGCGAACCGCGAAGGGGACTTCGCAACTGCGGACACTGAACTTAAAGAGCTTCGCGAAAAATTAGCGAAGATCGGTGAAGTGAACTTGTCAGCGATCGAAGAGTACGAAGAAACAGCTCAACGTTATGAGTTCTTGACGAAACAGCATGCCGATTTGACGGAAGCGAAAGAACAACTTCGTAAAGTGATCGATCGTATCAACAGAATCTGTTCAAAACGTTTCAAAGAAACATTCGACTTGGTTAACGATCGTTTCACTCGCGTATTCCCGGTTCTATTCGGTGGCGGTGAAGCATGGTTAGAACTTGTTGAAGAAACTGAAAAGAACGAAGCGGGTATCGAGATTATCGCGCGTCCTCCAGGCAAAAAGACACAAAACGTGTCATTGATGTCAGGTGGCGAAAAAGCGTTAACAGCGGTGGCCCTTGTATTCTCGATCTTCCTAGTAAAACCTTCTCCGTATTGCTTACTGGATGAGGTTGATGCGCCACTTGATGACGCCAACGTATTCCGTTTCAACGACTTAGTTCGTGAAATGGCCAAACGTTCGCAAATCATCGTAGTTACGCATAACAAACACACGATGGAAGTAGCGAAGAAACTTTACGGCGTGACTATGCAAGAGCGTGGTGTATCGACAATGGTTTCTGTTTCTTTGGAAGACATCAAGTAATCTAAGGACAAAATTTAAGACTTAAAAAGCCTCGTAGAAAACTACGGGGCTTTTTTGTAAGAGGTTCTAGTGGAAATCGAAATCAAAGTCATTCCTGGTGCAGAGGCAGCCTCACTCGTTAATCCTTTTTATCTAAGTCAATCCGGCAACGCCTTAGCCCGAGACTCCGATCTTTTCTTCATCGCTTTCAAAAACGCAGAAGTCGTCGGCGCCGTC
>CAMLMF010000160.1 GCA_946480995.1 uncultured Bdellovibrio sp.
CGTGTTCGCGGCACCCAAGAAATAATACAGCGAACGGATGTCGGATTGGTTTTCACGACTGGCACTGTAAACATTCACGGCCGCAATCAAAGCGTGGGTTGCAACGCGAATCCAGCGGCGATTTTCTCGCTCTTTGCGTTCCTTGGTTAAATATCTTTGCAAGACCTCGTTGCGCTGATGAGGTGATAACGAAGACCCATCAATCGCGTAAAAGAAGGAATCGCGTTCACTGTAAGTCCAATATGACAAAGCACCGACTCCGATAGCGGCAAAGCCGACGTTTGAAGCTATACTAAAAACTGTGCGACTGAAAATTTCTGTCGCTTGTTCCGCCGCGATAATCCCACCAACCCCGGCAATAGTTCCTGAGATCATAAATCCCAAGCCCTTCATTTCTTCGGCTTCTTGTTCTTGCAACATGTATTCACGGAAGGAATCCCATTGCACCGGCCCCTCGTACATTTTTTCTTGGGACGACGCTTGCGCCACAAAAGACTGCAATAAAAAAACAAGCGTGCAAATACAGCTTAGAGTTTTCATAACGAAACCCCTAGCTGCATAAACACCCCGCGCGCATCGTTTTCATCCCAATACGACAAACCCGTCGAAAAGTTTTTATAAGACAGCAAAAAACCGGCAGAGCGATCATAGTCAGACAGGCTGACCACCGCTTGCAAAATTCCCAGTTGATATGACAAGGCTGCTCTTAAAGCGTCTCGCAAATTACGTGTTTCACTTTGCAGTTGCGCTTGCATCCCGACTTCTAACAAACCCAAAGGCATCGGTGGTTTCACAGAAGCTCCTAACAATCCTTGCGGTTGCACGGCATAGGCATCGGTTTTTTTTGAAGTGACTCCCCAGTGCGCCAAAACTGCAGAAACTTGTGGCTGCCAAGTGACGTCTTCCCAGGCATATAAAAAACCCGGTTCGAAATACAAAAGATCTTGGGTCTGTGCTGCAAACAGCTCTTCGTTATTACCCGCCACCGCTTCGCTTAATGAAAAGTATTGATCGATATAACGCACATGAGTGTAGCGAACCTGCAGACCCGCATAAAAGTTTTCAGAGGTATAACTGGCAATTTGCCCTTTGATACTTTGCTCTTCAGCAATCACCATATCAATCATCGGCAACGCGGGATTTTCAAAACGTGTGACGGCGATCAAACGATACGGCTCTATCGCAACACCCCACTTTGCGGCTTGAAATGAAATTTCCGCAGAAACTTCCGCCTCGACGGATTCACGCTGTTTGAAAAATTCTAAAACAGCTTGTTTACGATCTTCACCGCGCAAGATGTCTTCCGCTTCACGTAAGTAAGACGCCTGGGTGCCAATTACAAAGTCCCCGTCAAAACGGGGGGCTCGCTCCTTGGCGATGCCTGCGGGATTGCACGGCAAACCTCTCTGTACACTGTCCATGGTGTAACAAGCCGGCCCCAAAGCGCGCGACAAAAATCTGGAGCTGCCATCTTTTAAATTCACTGGCATCGAGGGTGCTGCCACTCCGACTGCTGAAAATAAAAATGCCGCAAGGAAGCCTTTTACAAACACAGGTTCTCCTTCGGCCATACGGCTTTCGCAGTCAGTGCTTTGACTTCTTTAAGGTGCTTTTCAACTTTTACGTAATCGTCTTTTGTTTTCGGAAAGGCGTGCTGCAAGTCTTCGCTTACGCCCACTAAAATATCTAGCACACGAACGCCCCAATCCAAATACGGACGTGCAGACTGTGTGCACACCTTGCCGGATTGATTCTGTGCCATGACTTTCCAATTCTTAATACCTAAGTTTACCTGTGTTTTTAAGATCACCACACGTAAAGTCGCGCGATACAAACTGGGGCCGGCCACAGTGACGCCCTCTAACACCTTTACTGCCGACGCTAAATCAGCGACTCCTGCGGAATTCAAATCCGGAATTTGTTTCCAGTGTTGCGCATAGGTTTCTAAAGACCGCATCAGCTCTGCCGTCTGTGCGTTGGCTTCAGCGGAAAACCCGGCAATAGAGATTTCCTTCTTCTGAATTTCTTCAATGACGACGAAGGAATAAATTTGTTCGATCTTGATTCCTGCCCGCGCCGCATACGCCGAAGCCCAGGCCAAGCGCACGTGGTGATGGCTGTCGGTCTTGGCCATCTCTGCAAAGTGTGCAATCGCCTGGTCGTACTCGCCCTTATCCATCATGGCAAAACCGCGCGACAACAGGGATTCACGCGTGACGGGTTCTTCCTTGGTTTGGCAGGAAAGCAGCGTCAACACACAGGCAAAAAGGAGGCATAAATTAGATATTTTCATCGAAGCCCTGGAATATAACGCTATGCATTGGAAAATTCGACACTGCATGCGACGCAGTATAAATATTTCATTGCCCGTTACCAGCCAGCAATATAGGCAGACCCTGCGTCACCTTTTTACAAGAAATCGGGAGGAAGCGATGTCACGCAGTCTGTTGTTCCTAGTTACTCTATTAATCGGCTTTGCCGCCCAGGCCGCGGTTTGGACGGAAGTTAACCAATGGTCTCCGGCATTCGAAACACGCTTTAATGAGTGGGTGCAAAACGAATGGCGCACTGATTTCTTCTCGCGCAAAAACTTACCGAACGGACAAAGCAATCCTTATTATGGCTTGCGCATGGATTGTGCTGACACCGTTTACTCAATGCGTGTGGTGTTCTCTTACGAAAATAAGCTGCCTTTCGTGATTCAAGATCCGACCGCTTCAGGTAAAACTATTTCCAACAAAATGAGCCGTTGGGATGGCAAAGATGAAAACACGCGCGTGCGCAGTTTCTTGTGGTTCTTGTATGAAACCATCAGCACTCGCTCTTTACCAAATGACACTTATCCGATCGCCATCAATCGTGAATCCGTGGTGCCGGGCTCTTTGATGATGACGACAAAAAAGAATCACCACTCGTGGACTGTAAAAGAAATTTTGCCCATCGGTGTTCCACACTTAGTTTACAACTCTGTCGTGGGTGCGGGTTCTGGTTTTGGTTTGCAAGAACGTCAATCTTGGCCGAATCCTGACTGGGTTTTCCAAGGTGATACGACCGTCAATGGCAATGCGGGCTTCCGTTACTGGAGACCTGAGGCGTACTTAAACAAACCTGTATGGCAAGTTCCAGGTTACAGCGATGAACAATATCGCGTGGCTTTAAGCAAATGGACTCGCTTCGCGCAAGACCGTTTGGCTCTTCGTCAAGAAACTGATCAACAACTTGTGACTCGTTTGTTGAAAACAACATGCGAAGGCTTCACAGGTCGCGTGACTTCCGTGAATGAAGGGGCTGCGTACCTAAAAGGAAACCCACGTTGCATGGACTATGCAACTTACGACACCTATTCAACACCAAATCGTGATCGCCGCGTGTTCGACGATTTCATGGCCTTACGCCGTGCTTATCGCGAAATTTTATCCATCAACAATGGCAACCAACTTGCGCCGGAATTAATCGGTCAGCTGAATAAGATTTTCCCAGCAATCATGCAAACTCCCGCAGTTGAGGCCGCTAAAATGGGCGTGTCTGCAGAAGACGCGGCTTCCGTATGTGTTGCTGAATACATGCCAGGAAAGAAAATGGATTTGGCTGAGTTCAAACGTCGCCTGTTCACAGGCCTCATTTCGAACAATCCCCATGACGACGCAGAATATCGCTGGGGTGATGTGCGTGGACCTTCGCAGCGTGCAAAGAGCTGCCAATCATGGGACCCTTGGAGCCCAGATTTAACTGCGGAATAGATAAGGAATTATGGAACCAATTAAGTTAAGAGTTTGGATCACCTGGGGAATCATTTTATTTTGCCTAGGTGTGGCTTCAGATTATTACTTTTGGCATCTTCTGTTCCAAGAAAAAACGGGAGCGACTCAAGAGGCTCCCGCAATTCCTGCAGAGGAGACCACTGCGGCCCCACCGCAAGCCTCTGCAACTCCCGGTGACAACTCGTTCATTGCGAAAGCCGAAGGAACAGTCTCTGAACCTTCTGGTGAAGTGAAGGACAACTTTTTAGATTCATTAAAAGCCTGCGCCCCCGAAGTGGCGGCACAAGCTATTGCGACTCCGGAAGCGTTGATGGAGTATTTGCAAAAAAGTATCGGGATTAAAACAGAAGAAGTGTCTTTGGAAAACTTCCATCTGACTTTACCCGATGGCTCCAAACGTCGCGTGCATGTTGTCGTTTCAGACAACACCAACAGCACGACAAAAAAAGAAATTCGTCTTTTTAAATTAGATGCTGAAGGATATCCCGAGCGCTTACCATTGAAAGGGCACGAAACCCTGCAATCTTTGCTTGCTCAGGGAACACAGACTCGCCATGAGGCTCGGTCGCAACTTTTGCTAAAAGACGGTTCTTCGGTGAATTTAGAACGCCACGACCAAAAGGTCTTTGAATTTCAGTTCTCTAACCACGGAAAAATTCTTTCTTGTCGTTTCAAAGAGTGTCTTTGCAACTAGCTTTGGTCTAGGAAGGCATTAAGTTCCTGTCACGATATTTCAAAAATGCAACCCTCTGCTAAGATGTGATCTGAGGGTTGTCTCATGACAAAAGAAAATTCATTCTTACACACTCGCAGCCTGTTGATTTATTACGCTTTATTTATTTCTGGGGCTATGGTGCTAGTTTATCAATCCAGTGGCTGGACGCTGATTGGCGATTCCGTGAATTTTTTATGTCTGCTGTTTTTCTTGAACAGTATTTCAGTAAAAAAACCTCTGCATATTCTAGAAAACTCAGTGCTGATGACCGTGGGTTATATCTTGCCCTTGCTGATCCGCAACTCGATCAAATTAACTTATGCCGAAGCCCCGTCGATGACGGATTTCTTTAAACTTGCCATGGTGTCGACATCTACAACGCTGCTGTTAGGATGCGTGTTTTCTTTATTTGGCTATACGCTGGTGAAGGCTACGCAAAAAATTTTACGCGCCAGTCGTGGGCGTATTACGATGCGTCCTTATCCGGAAGAGTAAGCGAAGACGGCTCTGTGGCCTCGGCTATTGCCTTCGTATCTAAATTTAAAATGGACAACAGAAGTAACAAGAAAAAACTGACGACTAACTTGGAACTCATAAAAGTCTCCCTCTAGTTATCGGGTTTAATCCCATATAACGCCTGAAAGACAGGGCCCGCAATAAGTCTTATAACAGTATTTACTTTCTGCGGGCTGATACGCTCTAAAACTTGCAGCCTTTTACAGCCACAAGCTTTTTACTCCGCGTTCGATCGCGACATCTTTTGCTAACTCGTATCCCGCATCTAAGTGTCTGAACACACCCATCGCCGGATCTGCCGTAAGGACTCGCTCTAAGCGGCGCGCCGCTTTTTCAGTGCCATCGGCAACGATCACTTGTCCTGCGTGCTGACTGTAACCCATGCCCACACCACCACCGTGATGCAAGCTGACCCACGTCGCGCCACAAGCCGTGTTTACTAAGGCGTTAAGCAAAGCCCAGTCACTGACAGCATCAGAGCCGTCTTTCATCGCTTCAGTTTCGCGATTTGGTGAAGCCACTGAACCACAATCCAAGTGATCGCGACCAATAACAATCGGCGCTTTCACTTTGCCTTCGGCCACCAATTTATTAAACAACAATCCCGCTTTCGCACGTTCGCCGTATTCCAACCAGCAAATGCGCGCTGGCAAACCTTGGAAAGCAATGCGTTCTTCGGCCATATCCAACCAACGCAAAAGATCTTTTTTGTGCGGGAACAGTTCACGAAGAGCATTATCAGTCACTTTGATATCTTCAGGATCTCCCGACAGCGCCACCCAACGGAAAGGGCCACTGCCTTTGCAGAAGAGTGGACGAATGTAAGCTGGCACAAATCCAGGATAATCAAACGCGTTTTCAACTCCGGCTTCAAGCGCGCGCGCACGCAAATTATTGCCGTAATCGAAAGTCACAGCGCCGCGATCTTTCATCGCGAGCATCCCGCGCACATGTTTTGCCATCGCTGCGTAAGCTGCTTCTAAATAAGCCTTTTGATCGCGCGTGCGGAATTCTTGTGCGGTTTCTACGGTGTAACCTTCAGGAATATATCCCACCAATGGGTCGTGGGCTGAAGTTTGATCCGTTAAAAGATCAGGAATAAAATTCTTTTCCATCAATTGATGAATCACAGTCGCCATGTTGCCTAACAACGCGATGGATTTTGCTTCACCCGCTGCTGTGTATTTGCGAACACGCGCAATCGCATCATCGATATCTGTTGCCACTTCATCCACGTATTTGGTTTCAAGACGCTTTTGAATACGAGTTGGGTCAA
>CAMLMF010000161.1 GCA_946480995.1 uncultured Bdellovibrio sp.
CTTTGTCGTAACTGGCGCAAAGCGTGACGAATACCTAAAATATTCCCAAAAATCTTGGCTGGGTATTAAAGACATCTTGTCGCAAAAATTAAAACCATCATTGTATCAGTTCACCGAAAGATTTTTTTATACCTTAGGTGATGCTCCGGTGATTATTTTTGCATATTCCCACAACGATGCCGAAGAACGCTATCACACCAGCATTGGCTCTGTGTATATGGCTGTGGAAAACATGAATCTTGCCTGCTTGGTTGAAGGCTTGGGCGCTTGCACGATGGGCGCACCACTAGAGATCAAAGAGGAAGTGGATAAGTTTCTGGGTGTGGATAAACTTGCGGAATACCAACGAGGCGAATTGGAACTGCTTTGTGCAATGGTTATAGGATACCCAGATCACGAACCACCAAAAGCGCCAAGACAACTTGACAGCCGAGTCACTTGGCTCAAGTAAAGGTGTGCTTGGGTACTTTTCACTTCGCTTGCAAGAAATTCTAAGTCATGACATTGCCGTCATTGTTCGTTATAGCAGAGCCAAGCAAAGTGAGAACCCATGAAACTTAAAGGCTCTTTCCAATCCTTCGTGCGACTTTTTGAATCTTCGCAAAAACATCGCAAAGAATATTATCTTGGCGCAACTTTTTCGTTTTTTAATAAGTTATTTGATATCGCACCAGAAATTCTGATCGGTGTGGCGATTGATGTGGTTGTAAATCAGGAAAAATCTTTTTTAGCAAAATGGGGAGTTGAGCAACCTTTGCATCAACTGATTTTTCTTTCGGTGCTGACGTTGTTGATCTGGGTTTTAGAATCCGTTTTCGAGTATCTGCTTTTGGTGCGTTGGCGAAATCTGGCGCAATTTGTACAGCACGATCTTCGTGTTACGGCATACAGTCACTTGCAAAAGCTAGACATGGCTTACTTCGAAGACCGCAGCACTGGCGGATTGGTCGCTGTGCTGAATGACGATATCAACCAACTGGAACGATTTTTTAATGAAGGCATTAACAGCCTGATTCAAATTATGACGTCTATCATTTTGATTGGGGCCGTGTTTTTTGCAATTGCTCCGCAAGTGGCTGTCTTTGCTTTCTTGCCGATGCCAATTATTTTATTGGGTGCATTTTATTTTCAAAAGAAAGCGGCGCCACTTTATGCAGAAGTGCGCGAAAAAGCGGGGCTTATTGGTGGTCGTTTGGCTAACAATATCACGGGCATGGCAACCATTCGCAGCTTCACTGCAGAAAATCGCGAAGCAAGCTTGGTAACCAAAGACAGCCAAGCCTATGTTGATGCAAATCGTCGCGCGATTGCGGTGTCGGCGCGCTTTAATCCAATTATTCGGATGGGTGTGTTAAGTGGCTTTCTAGCGACTTTTGTATTTGGTGGGATTTTAACTTTGCGTGGGGATCTTAATGTCGGCTCCTACGGTGTTTTGGTATTCCTAACCCAAAGATTATTATGGCCGATGCGTGATCTTGCGGGAACTGTGGATTTGTTTGAAAGGGCCATGGCCTCTGCCGATCGTGTTCTTAATTTATTGCGGGTGCCAACAAACTTAGAAAAAGAAAAATCAGCCGCACAGTTTTCTGCACAAATGAATGTGGAAATTAAGGACGTCAGTTTTTCTTATAATGCGGAAACTCCTGTTTTAAATCGCGTCAACATGACAGTACCGGCAGGAAAAACAGTGGCGATTGTTGGGCCGACAGGTTCAGGAAAAAGCACCATCACAAAATTGCTTTTGCATTTTTATAAAGCGTCATCAGGAAGCGTTTTAGTTGGCGGAGTGAATGTCGATGCCTGTGATTTGCAAGCTTTGCGTTCACGCATTGGCTTAGTCAGCCAAGACGTATTTTTGTTTCATGGAACTATTTACGAAAACATCGCTTACGGAAAACCCGGAGCAACTCGTGAAGAAGTCATGGCCGCGGCTCGCAAAGCTTACGCCGATGAATTTATCGATCGCTTGCCGCAGGGTCTGGACACTTTGATCGGCGAAAGAGGTCAGAAGCTTTCCGGCGGGCAACGCCAGCGCTTGTCCATTGCGCGGGTGATTCTAAAAAATCCTCCGGTGTTAATTTTAGATGAGGCGACTTCGGCGGTGGATAACGAAACGGAATCTGTGATTCAAAAATCGCTCGCAGAAGTTTCCAAAGGTCGCACGACCATTGTGATTGCGCATCGTCTTTCGACCGTTACTCATGCCGACAATATTTACGTGTTGGCCCAAGGCAAAGTGGTAGAGCAAGGGACCCATGCCGAGCTTTTACGACAGAACCAAGTATACTCTCAGCTTTGGAATTTGCAGGTTCGTCAGGGGCAAGCGATTGAAATTTAGAATCGACGGCGAATCAGATCGAATATGTTCGTTATGAACATATAAACCCATGAAATAAGGTCATTTTTTTAAAACAAATGTACCTTTTTTCGGGGCTCTTTGCTATATCCCAACGCCTATGAATCCAGTGACCGCTCTTAAGACAAATCCATTTGTCCTTGCTCCTATGGCAGGGATCACGGATCACGCCTTTCGCACCTTCATGAAAAAACTTGATACCAGCGTGGTTGTTACGGAGCTGGTCAGCGCCAACGGCATCGAATACAAATCTGAAAGAACTATGAAGTTGATGAGCTTTGATGAAACGCAAAGACCCATCGGCATTCAACTTTTTGGTGAAGAGCCTGAAGTAATTGCTCGAGCAGCACAAGTGGCTGAGGCCGAGGGTTGTGATTTCGTCGACCTCAATTTTGGTTGTCCGGTTCCTAAGGTCGTTAAAAAAGGGGCGGGCTCTGCGATGTTAAAAGATCCCGTGGCTTTGCAAAAAGTTTTAGCGGCCGTAAAAGGCGCGATTAAAATTCCTTTGACGATTAAAATTCGTACCGGTTGGGATGCGAATACGCGCAATGCAATCGAAGTTTGCAATATCGCTTATAACGAAGGTGTCGAATGGGTGGCCATTCATGGGCGCACGCGGGCCCAGGGTTATTCGGGATTGGCGGATTGGGATTTTATCACGGATGTAAAAGCAAAAACCAAGATCCCGATCTTAGGAAACGGAGACATTCTCACAGCTCGTCAGGCCAATCTTCGTCTGCAGCAGTCGGGATGTGACGGGGTTATGATCGGCCGCGGGTGCTTAAAAAATCCATTTATTTTTATGGATGCCCTATCCTTATGGAGAGGTGAAACCCCTAAAGAGATCCAAAGGGATTACGTCAGCCTGTTCAATGGGCTAAAAAGTGAGATCGTTGCGCATTGTGATGAGCACATCACGGGGATCCAGCTCAGAAAGTTTGCAGCTTGGTTCTCAACAGGTTATGCTGGTGCAGCACAATTCAGAAAGAATCTTTTCCAATCCAAAAGCAACGAAGAGATTATGGCACTTGCGAATGAATTTTTCGCGGGGCTCGGTAATGTGGACCAAGAGGATACAAGCCAAGAGGAATTCCTCATGGGAGGACACGGCTAATAACCGTATCCCTTTCGCTCGGACAGTCCTCGCTCGATTGGGAAAAAAATGGCTCCGCACTTGGTTTTTGCCTCGCTGTGGAACTCGCTACAGGGACACGGTTATTAGCCGTGTCCTCCACGAAGAACTTGGCCTCGTGAAGCGTTTATTAATTTTGAGAGATTTGATTTTAGATTACGTTTGAAGAAAAATAACGAAGGGTAAATATGGTTCAGGATCCAAAGAAAATTAGAAATATTGCTATCATCGCGCACGTCGACCACGGAAAAACGACGTTGGTTGATCACTTGATCAAACAAGCAGGAACTTTCCGTGAAAATGAGCACGTTGAAGAACGCTTGATGGATTCTATGGATCTTGAAAAAGAGCGTGGTATCACGATCGCAGCAAAAAATGCTTCGTTCATGTACAAAGATATCAAAGTAAATATCGTCGATACACCGGGACATAGTGACTTCGGTGGAGAAGTTGAACGTATCTTGAACATGGTTGATGGTTGTATCCTTCTTTGTGATGCTTCCGAAGGTCCATTGCCACAAACGCGTTTCGTTTTGAAAAAAGCTTTAGAGGGCGGCAAAAAAGTTATCGTTTGTATTAATAAAATCGATCGTTCCGATGCGCGTATTCAAGAAGTTCATAATGAACTTTTCGATTTGTTCATCGATCTAGATGCGACTGAAGAACAATGTGATTTCCATACAGTTTACGCAATTGCGCGTGAAGGTATGGCGACTTTGGATCCAGCTGTGAACACAGGTTCTTTGGAAGTTCTTTACGATGCTATCGTAAACTTGGTTCCGCCTCCAGTGATTGAAGAAAATGCGCCACTTTCAGTGATGGTTTCAAACATTTCGTACAATGACTACGTAGGTCGTTTGGCGATCGGTCGTATGAAATCTGGATCTATTAAAGTGGGTGACGAAGTTCTTTGCATCCAGGCTAATACTCAGAAAAAAGTAAAGGTGTCTGCTTTGTTCCAATACAAAGTCAGCTCACAAGTTGCAGCCCAAGAAGTGGGTGCGGGTGACATCGTTGTTATCGCAGGTATGGAAGATTTCACTATCGGTGATACTATCACTTCTGTGCTTGATCCTCGTCCACAAGAACGTATCCGCGTTGAAGAACCAACAGTCGGCATGGTGTTCTCTGTTAATAACGGACCTTTCGCAGGTCTTGATGGTAAGAACGTCACTTCTCGTAAAATCCTTGAGCGTCTAGAGCGCGAGCTTCTTTATAACGTTGCGATTCGCGTAGAAAAAACTGAAAACACGGACGCGTTCAAAGTTATCGGTCGTGGTGAGTTGCAATTGGGCGTTTTGATCGAACAAATGCGCCGTGAAAACTTCGAGCTTCTAGTTTCTAAGCCAACAGTTGTCTTCAAAGAAGAAAACGGCAAGAAAATGGAACCAATGGAGCTTGCGGTTATCGACATCGAAGATCAATTCGTGGGTGCGGTTACTGAAAAACTTGGTAAACGTAAAGGTGTCATGACGAACATGGTTCAAAAAGGATCTGGTCGTACACGTCTTGAGTTCCGTATCCCTTCACGTGGTTTGATCGGTTACCGTTCAGACTTCTTGACTGACACTCGTGGTACAGGTCTTTTGAATACACAATTCGACGGTTGGGACGACTACCGTGGCGAAATCGAACACCGTATGAACGGTGCGATGATTTCTGACCGCAAAGGCCAAGCGACAGCATACGCTATCTGGAATCTTCAAGAGCGCGGTGTGATGTTGGTTGTGCATGGTGATGATGTGTACGAAGGCATGATCGTTGGCGAACACGCTAAAGAAAATGATCTAGAAGTTAACATCACTCGTGAAAAGAAATTGTCAAACGTACGTGCTTCGGGTTCTGATGAAGCTATCCGCGTAATTCCAGTGAAAAAATTCACTTTGGAAAGAGCGATGGAATGGATCAAAGAATCTGAGCTGATCGAAGTGACTCCGAAGAACATCCGTCTTCGTTTGAAAGAACTTGATCCGCACAAACGTAAAACTGCGAAGGAATAATGAGTACGAACGTCGCCATTGAAATAAAGGACCTAACGAAAAGATACGACGACAAGATCGCTGTAGACGGAATTAGTCTGGAAATTTACAAGGGCGAATGTTTTGGTCTGTTAGGACCAAATGGGGCCGGCAAGTCTACAACCATGAAAATGATGTACTGCTCGGCTCTCGTCACCAGTGGCGAACTCTATGTTCTGGGTTTAAATGTTAAAAAGAATTTTCGCGAGATCAAATCTCGCATAGGGGTCGTCCCGCAAGAGGACGGCCTTGATCCCGACTTCACGGTTCTTGAAAATCTCTTAGTCTATGCAAGCTTTCATAAGTTACCTCCTGCTGAAGCAGAGCTGCGTGCTCAGGCACTGTTGCGTCTGATGAAGCTTGAAGAGTACCAGGATCGCTCGGTGGAAACGCTGAGTGGTGGTATGAAGCGCCGTTTGGCGATTGCCCGTGGACTGATTAACTCGCCAGAAGTGATTTTCTTGGATGAGCCAACAACGGGTTTGGATCCGCAAGCGCGCATCTGGATCTGGGATTTTTTTAAACACTTAAAATCTGAAAAAAGCACTTTGATTCTGACGACCCATTATATGGAAGAGGCAGAGCAAATGTGTGATCGTGTCGCGATCATCGACGGCGGTCGTATTTTAACCATCGGCGCTCCTAAGGATTTGATTCGTGATTTGATTGGCAAAGAGGTGGTTGAGTTTGACACCAATCCAGTCGATTTAAACTACTACCTAGGTCGCTTGCGTGCGGAA
>CAMLMF010000162.1 GCA_946480995.1 uncultured Bdellovibrio sp.
TTACCACCAGAGCCGTCGAGAAGTTTCGTATTACCGAAGGTCGTTGTTTTCGCGATACGATCCGCCTCTTGAACTAATTGTTTGGCCTCTACGTCGAGGAAACCGCGTTCCGTATCACCCACCGTATCCGAGGCTGCTTGAACTCCCAGCTCTCTCAGGCGAGTTAAGATATTCGATACCTCTGCCAGACCACCCTCACCGACTTGCGAGAATGAAATCGCATTGTTGGCGTTGTTTCGGGCCGCCGAGATACCTTTTAATTGTCCTTTGAAGTTTTCCGAGATCGCCAAACCTGCGGCGTCATCGGATGCGGAAACGATTCTTGAACCCGACGCTAATGCTTGCGCCGAATGTTCTGCTCGTTTTTGCTGTTTACCAAGTACACGTTGTGCTGCGATAGATGCTGTATTCGTTGCGATTCTTAAGCCCATAGAACCTCCAGGGATTAGTGACCGCGAGCGAAGATGTTTTATGAATCAAGACGTGAACCAAGGTAGCACCACTTACCTTTAGAACAATCTGTAACTCCACCAACGTCCGCAAGTCTGTTTTGTTTTACTTTCCTAAATCACTAAAAAAATTATTTTAAAAAAGGTTGGAAAAGTTCCCCGGGATTAAGGTGACTGATGTCTTAATCGTCGAGGAACCATTGCCACGGAGGTCTTCACACTTTGGAAGAACTCTTAGTTTTAAGAGTTCTGCTTGGAGGAAGTTGCGTGTCTTATTCCCAACAAGTAACAGCAAACTATTCGGACCATGGTCCAGAAAACTTTAGGGCCTTGGTCTAGTTTTTTTTGGAGGGCTAAGCTTAGTATCTGATTTTATTGATTTTTGGATTCAAAAAAAAGTTGGCCGAAGGTCCAGGTCTAGCCCGACCTAGGCCTTGTAATGTTTAGTTAATTCCAATATTTATGTTACACAGGCTATTAAGGCAAACTCTTCGACTTAAGGATCGCCTGCGACAAATCCATGCGTAAAGACAACTGCGCTGCAAGCACAGCACGGCGTTCATCCAATGTGCCTTTGCAACGAACAGGTAAAGGTTCGCTTGGAACAAAAGCGGTTTCACACAACAGACGTTTTATTTCTAACGCCTTAAGAGCTGGATTAATTTCTTTAATCTTCATCACAGAGTTTAGCGCCAACGGTGCTGCCATACTGGTCCCCGACAAACGCACCGATCCGCCACCAATCAAGGCGCCATTCACATCATCCCCTGGAGCCGCCAGATCAACTTCTTCTTCGCCGAAGTTAGAAAAAGACGTCAACTTCACCGGAGCAGTTATTTTACGATAGTCTTCGTAATCCGCACGATTGATAGCCGCCACAACCAGTTTGTTTTTCACAGGCGCTGAAGCTGGCAAGTCGTCGTTACGTTCCTGATGAACTTCCATAGAACCATTGCCGGCCGCAATTACAAATAAAGTTTCAGGATTTGAGGCCAATAAACTTATTAAAGCAAAGCGCGATTGATCATTCACGCCGAAAGGATTTTCTTTAGTACCAAACCCGAAGCTCATGTTGGCAAAAGGCACACGCTGCTGTTTGATGAACTCTGAAATGTGCTCGAGATAAGCCGCTTGAGAATAATCCCCAGCAAACCCTACAAGTTCGAACTTCTGAATATTTTTAAAAGCCAACGACGCCACATGAGTCCCGTGAGAAATCGGAAACGGTGGTTTGCGATCTAAAGGCAACATGACCACTTCACGAATATCCGCAGAATCCGTGCGCAAAAGTTGCGGATCGTCATAAAGACCTAAGTATTTTTGCGAAAGCACGCGACTTATTTCGGGATGATGATAATCAAAGCCAGTATCAATAATCACCACAGGTTGGCGCGCCACCGAAACTGGCGCAACAGACGGTCGAGTATTTTCTTTCGCGCTAAAGTGACCTACTAATTTCCCATCAGCTGAGTAATGTTTAAATTCTTCAATCACTTTAAAAACACCGGCTATCAGCCCGTGCTTAAAAGTATAAATTCTTTCAAGCTTTTCATTGGCGCCATAAATTTCACTGCGCACAGGTTCGCTGTCATGTTCATTTTTTCGATTATAGTCATCAATGACTGACAACTTATTGTTATTGTAATTCCACGTGCGAATTTTTCGGGTCGTCATCTGTGGTGTAAAGGTGATCGCTAACTGAGCCGAAATTTTTCCGTTGGCGTAAACCAAGTAACTGCCGTCAGCTTGTGGGTTGTAAGTTTCGTGTTGCACGAGCTCCCCTTCAAAGTTGAAGGTTTGCATAAACTCCAAACGACCATTTTTATCAAATGCATAAATCAAGCTCGGCTTGCCGGTGGAAAACAAACTTTGTTGGCGACGCAAAGTTCCCTTTGCATCACATAAAGTTTCATAGTCGGTAAGCTTTACTTTTTGTGGACAGTTCGTGGCCAAAAAATTTTCACCAGCCACTGAATCCGAACTCATTGCCCACGCAAAGGACGGTAACAATAATAAAGATGCTAAAATATTTTTCAATCGCACAGCGTCCCCGTCCTACTTATTCTTGATACGTACAATATTAAAACCAACCATTGAGGTGCCTTTGTTCATCATCACGCGCTCGATATAACTTCGAAGCGGTTCTTTCTTTACGCCAAGATAGTTGTCGCTGCCGTCTCGAGCTGCACCGTTACTAGCGTGCACCATGTAAAGGACACCGTTTTCGCGAATCAGAAATCCCATATGAGAAACATCTAAAGGAGTACCAATGGCTTCTGTTAGATTCCAGTTTACACGCACTAAATGGAATATCGTTCCAGATGGAATGCGCTCGATAAGTCCTGGAGAATTTAACAAATCCTCTTTGGCTATATACGGCAGCTGCGCCAGCTCTTTTTCAATCCCAACCCCTAAGGATTGAAACTCTTCGCCCTTTTTTTTATACCACGCTGCTTTGTCGATCCACGTCTGTGCCCACTTCGTCGACGCTCCGGCGACCACGCCAGTGATGTCTTCTACGAACCCAGCTTGAGTGTTATTTGGAATCCAGTCCACACTGGTAAAATGATTACGAGTTTCATAGGAGATAACACCGTCTTTGTAGCGCACCTTATTGATCACGGATTTAAATTCTTCCGCGGAACCGGAACGCGCCAAGGCCAACACAGTTTCCACAAAAGTCGTACAATCAAAAGCGTCAAAGCGATATAAAGGTTTCGTGCTTTGCAAACCGTGTTCACCCTCACCTAAGGGATCTGAAAGATAAGGGCTTTTTTTAGATAAAAATAAATTCGCAAAAAATGTAGCGCGTGCCGTGGTCGAGTGCCCGATCATTCTGTGCGACAGAGCTTCCGGCGCATATAGCTTATTTAGAATTTCATCGCTATTCCGCGCACTCGGTGACGGCGCGGCCATAGCGACCGCAGACACCATAAAGCTTACCGTTAAAATGAGGCTGCAAAGCCTAAGAACCATTTAAGACCCCAATCCAGCGTTCAGGAACATCAAACCTTCATCTAAAGCAAAAAAAGGACTCGCTGAGGTCGAATTTAAAGCGTCCTCGCCCCCACCCCTTGTGTATCGTTTTGACACAACGACATTTGCCGCCGCACTTCGGCGCCGGGCTTCGCTAGGGGCTAGAGTAAACAGTCACCTAATTCCTTCTTATCACTCCAAAAAATGCATTTTCCAGAGAGTCATTAGTGTATTTGCTCTATTTTATTTTGGTTAATTTTATTGACTCAAAATCCCCTTCAAATGTTTATGACCCCCATAGGAGACCTCTATGAAAAAGATCTTTTCAACTTTCGCATTGATCGCAACAGCGTTGCTTTCTTTGTCTGCAAACGCGCAAGAAAATCAAACAGTCGCGACAGCTCCCGACGTGAAAGCGCCTTCTTACTTTTTAACTTACAGCTTTTACAAATACGATTTACAAGGCACAAACACAGCCAACACCAACATCTATGGCTTTGAAGCTTCAACAGTTGATTTAAACATGGTCACAGCAACTTGGCTGTACAGCCCTTCATGGACTTTGTTAGCCTTTGTTCCCCACATCAAAAATATGGTCGAAACAAAATACGAACCACTTCCAGGTGGGTTGAACTTCAAAACCCGCGATTTCACCGAAGGCCTTGGCGACATTCGTTTGATGGCGATGACTCCGCTTTTAGTAAGTGGCAACAACCTGGTTTTAGGTGATGTCAGCGTGACCTTGCCAACGGGTAGCATCAACGAAACATTCACTTCGAACCCTTCACAAAATGCGGCGTACAACATGCAATTAGGTTCGGGCACTCCGGATCTTATTGCTGGCACGACTTACACACACTCAGTGTCGGCATGGACACACACAGCACGTGGCCAAGTCACAGTTCGTGGCGGAAAAAATGCCAATGGCTGGGCTTTAGGGAACGAATTCGTGACCGGTCTTTCAAGCAAATACAGCATCAACAAATATGCGGAAGTTGGCGTTGCCGGAAACTACAAAGCCCGTGGTGCCGTTGTCGGTCGTGACGACAAGTACGAGCTTAATAACAACTGGAAAAACGTCGCTCAAGGCGATGGGCACCAATATTATCACGCAGCCCAAATCAATTGGGACACCCAAGTCGTCGCTAAGCTGACAAGCCCTGCTTTTGCGGGCCTGACAGCCTCCCTTGAAGGTGGCGTTTCTTTCTGGAGAGACGCTATCAACAAAGACGACATTCGTTTAGACATGCCCTATTGGGCGGCAGCCTCGGTTACGGGCGCATTCTAATCATTTTTTCATTCGTTAAGGGGCCCGTTGACAGGGTCCCAAGCCCCCCCTTAAACAAGACCTCTGTGCATTAACCAAAGAGGTCTTTGTGAAGTCTTTGCTCCTGCTTATATTTTTTAGTGCCCTGTCCTCCCACGCCGCGATCTTTTCGCCCCAAGGTGTGGAAGTTAAATTTTCTTACGCAACCACCTTCCAAACTTCTGAAACCGATACAGATCCCCTTGAATTGGTGGGTCGCCACGCTCAACATCTTTTTGGCTTCCTGCACTCCCCGGCCTTGGTGGCAGGTTACAACATCAACAGCGACACACCGGGGATTGGCGCCCCACGCTTGCCATTGAATTTTCAGATCACGCAAGATCAAAATAAATCAGGTGTACGCAAAATCGCTTACAAAACTTCGGGCACGTTGCTTTTACATAAAGCCGTGGTGGAGGAAATTCTTCCCGTGGGCGCATGGGAAATCACCATGCCAGCAAATCTGGATAAATTTTACGACGAAAACTGCACGGACGAGCACTACAACAGCATCGGAGACTTCTGGTACTTTTATGATCCCTTTTTAGAGGACTGCGAGTACCTGTCCGAAGCTCCGCTGGCGAACAAAGTGATCGTAAGGGTTGCGGCGATGAAAAGTATTGCCGCTGATACTGTAGCCGCCCTTGATAAAATCCGCGACGACAATGGCAATGGCGAGCTTTTCCAAATCACCACGATCAACGGATTTTCCGAAGATTCAAAAAACCCGCAAGATGACGGTCGCCTTAGTTTTGAACAAGTAAATATCTGGCTGCGCAAAAGTGGTTTCACTGAAACGGTGGTGGCAAGTTACGCCAATCGTCCCGTTCTGCAATTTGAAAAGACTTTGAAGAAAAAAGATGGTTCCGTGGTCGCCGTGCGCATCACTCGTCTTTTAGCAGAAACTGCCATTGCTAAAAAGAATGTCACTTTCGCCAAATTCTTTAAAGAGGCGATGAAAAATGCCGACGTGATTATTTATGCGGGCCATTCCGGTTTAGGTGGCAATTTAGATATTGGTTCCCTCGAAGACAAGGCCGGCGCCTTAGAGTTCACTGCAGGGAAGCACCAGTTGTTATTCTTGGATGGCTGCTCGACGTATTCATATTATCTGTCGATGTTTGCGGATCGTGCCCCGAAAAATAAGTTGAGTATTTTAACTAACGGCTTAGTAAGTTATTTCACTTACGAGCCGCACACGCACATTGCACTGATGAAAAGGCTTTTTAAGGTCAACGAGAACCCGACCTGGTCAGAAGTTCTCGCTGATATGGAGCAGCCACTAGGTGGCATGAGTTACTTGCTTAGCGTTGGTTCTCTTTAATCCAACGTTCTAAAGCTGAAGCATCTTTCCATTCGAAAGCCTTCACAGAATCCGTTGGATTCACAATCGCAAACTGCACCGGAGTTTGGCGTGGTTGGCTGCCAAGCAAGCCTACGACAATCGAATAAATAACTGGCTTATCAGTCGGCATAATGTGTCCAGCCCCTGCAACCACAACCACTCGC
>CAMLMF010000163.1 GCA_946480995.1 uncultured Bdellovibrio sp.
TAAGTATTGGTTCTAAGCCCCTCCTCGTGCTCGATCTGCGGCGACCAAGGCTCGCCGCAGATGCTGAGCTTCTGCTTTAATCTGAATGTTTCTATTTGTAACAAGTTGTTACAAACTAGACGACCGGTGTTTCAAAGATCCCCTGTGCAAAGTCTTTACCCGATGATAAAACTATTGAATGGGAATCTTTCGCTCTGTTATCAGCTCTGCAATTTTAGTTATTTTCATTTATGTCGCGCACCAACTGACTCGCTTCACGGACTTCACCTGGCTGGGTCAATCACTGATTGTGTCGTTTTTGATTTTATTATTTTCGATGGTCGTCGGCACCTTTCTATTTTTCTTTAAAGAAAGAAGTGTCGAAGTCAATCCGTGGCGGGATCGCCTGATCAATGTCTCTTTGACGGCCATGGCTTATATTAATTTTTTAATTACCCTGGTCATTCTGCGCGACATCTTTGCCTTCGCTGACAACCTCTTTGCTTTCTTGCCGATCCAGGGACTTTACAGTTCCCATGCCACTACGGCCTTGTTAAGCACCCCGGTGTTGTTGCTTCTTATCGGAAATGCCGTCGTAAAAACAGGACCTCTTATCAAAAAGTTACCACTTAAATTTAAAAATTTACCACCGGACCTAGAAGGGTTGCGCATTGCCCATGTCACAGATTTGCATATTGGCGCCACGATGCCAGTACACTTCGTAAAAAAATTAATTGCGCGTATCGAAGATCTAAAACCCGATTTAGTGGTCTTCACGGGGGACATTTTAGATGGCTTTGCTGCCAAACATACGGCTGAGTTCAAAATTTTAAAAACTCTGAAAGCACCCCACGGCGTCTTTTACGTCCCTGGCAATCACGAATACTACTGGGATATCCACAGCGGTCTGCAGGCGTTTCGTGATGCAGGTTTTCATGTTCTTCTTAATGACACTGTGAATATCAAAAAAGGCGGCAGTCTTTTGCAAATCATGGGCACTCCGGATCCCGCAGCTCGTGCTTTTGACATGGAGGGGCCGAACTTTCCCCGTCTGAAAAGCCAGCTGTCCCCGGAAAGTTTTAAAATAGGCCTTATTCACCAACCTTTTCTAGCACCCAAGGTGGAAGAACTTGGCGTGGACCTGCTTTTAGCGGGCCACACCCACGGCGGACAGTTTTTCCCGTGGAACTGGCTGATCGTGTTCTTTCAAAAGTACTCCAAAGGCCTTTACCGCCTAGGAAATATGCAGCTCTATGTCAATCAAGGCACCGGTTACTGGGGTCCGCAACTGCGCCTGGGCACATATTGTGAGCTGACCGAAATTGTTCTTCGCAAGGACTAAAAAACAGAGTAATAATCTTTGTCATGCCTCAAGAAAATGATCCCGCAAAAACCAAAAACGCCGTCACCAAAAAGGTTATGGATTTGCTTGCGATTCGGGATCACTCTGAGCAGGAACTTCGCGCCAAGTTGACAGAAAAATTTTCTGAAAATGCCGATGCCACCAATTTTGTTGAAGAAGCGATTGAAATCGCCAAAGACAAAAAATGGCTTGCCGATCCGATGACGTTAGCACAGCGCTGGGCTGACACGCTTCACGGTCGCAACAAAGGCATTGAATACATTAACAACTATTTGCGCGAAAAAGGTTTGCCAGAGGTGAACCCGGATTACGATCTAGAGCTTGAAAAAGCTATGAGCGTCGTCCGTACAAAATATGCTGAAGATTATAATTTTTCTCGGGAAGAAAAAGCCAAGGTTGGCCGACAGCTCACCTCCCGAGGATTCGATACCGAGACCGTGAGAAAGGTTATTTATGAAAAGCTCTGAAATCCGCAACGCCTTTGTGAACTACTTCAAAAAGAATGGTCACACCGCTGTGGCATCGTCTTCTTTGATTCCTGAAAATGATCCGACATTGCTTTTCGCCAATGCAGGGATGAATCAGTTTAAAAATACTTTCTTAGGCTTAGAAAAACGCGATTACACTCGCGCCGTCACGGCACAAAAGTGTGTGCGCGCTGGTGGTAAACACAACGACTTAGAAAATGTGGGCTTTACAGCTCGTCATCACACCTTCTTTGAAATGTTGGGAAACTTTTCTTTTGGCGATTACTTTAAAAAAGACGCCATTCATTACGCTTGGGAGTTCTTAACTAAAGAATTAAAAATTCCAAAAGAAAAACTTTACGTCACAGTCCACATCTCGGACGACGAAGCCGCAGAAATCTGGCACACGCAAGAAGGCATCCCCAAAGATCGCATCTTCCGTTTTGATGCGGATAACTTCTGGAAAATGGGCGACACTGGTCCGTGCGGTCCTTCAACAGAAATTTTCTATGACCACGGTCCTAAAGCCGGCACTATTTCAGATCCTTTCAAAGGGATCGCAGCTGGTGAAGATCGTTTCGTCGAAATCTGGAACTTGGTATTCATGCAATACTTCGAAAATCCTCCAGGCACACTAACACCATTGCCAAAACCTTCGGTTGATACTGGTGGCGGTCTAGAGCGCATGGTCGCAGCAATGCAGGGCAAGTTTAATAACTATGACACTGATTTATTCATGCCGATGATCAACCTTGCCTGCAAAATCGGAAATATCGAATACGTCACCGACAAAGAAGTGCTAGCTAAAGACAAAAATGCGATGGAAATCACGTCGGCATTGCGTGTGTTGGCCGATCACTGTCGTTCGACTTCATTCTTGATTGCTGACGGTGCATTGCCATCCAACGAAGGTCGCGGTTACGTCCTTCGTCGTATCATGCGTCGTGCGATCCGTTACGGTCGCAAGCTTTCAGCTGACAAGTCATTCCTGCCAGGTATGGCGGAAGCTTTGATCGAGCACATGGGTGACGTGTATCCAGAGCTAAAACAACGTCGCGATCATATCTTAAATACGATCCGCGACGAGGAAGACCGCTTTATCAGCACACTCGATAACGGGACTAATATCTTACTAGAAGAAATCGCACGTACAAAAGCAAAAGGCCAAAAAGAGCTTTCTGGCGAAATGGTCTTTAAAATGTACGACACCTATGGCTTCCCTGCGGATTTAACTCGCGTGATCGCGAACGAACATGGCATCGAAGTGAATGAAGAATCTTTTGAAAAAGAGATGGAAGCCAACCGTGCAAAATCCAAAGCATCTTGGAAAGGCAAAGCCCTGGGCGCTGACGAACAGCATTTAATCAAGTTTGCCAAAGACTATTCAGGCGCTGGCAAATCTGTGAAATTCACAGGTTACGGAGACTTTGCTGGCGGCGGAAAAATCGCGGCCCTTTCTAACGGTCACGAAGTGGTCAATGTTCTTAAAAACGGCGAAACAGGCGTGATCATCGTTGATCAAACTTCCTTCTATGGCGAAGGCGGCGGTCAAGCGGGTGACACGGGTTACATCATGGAGGACCTGCGCGCGCGAAGGTTGTGAACACAACTAAAATTGACGACATTGTTTTACACCATGTCGAAGTTGAACACGGTGACTTTAAAGTCGGCGCCACTGTTGATACAATTGTGAATCCATTTGAGCGCCGCAATTCTATGAGCAACCACTCGGCGACCCATTTGTTGCATGCAGCTTTGCGCAAAGTTTTAGGTGCGCACGTAACTCAAGCAGGCTCTTTGGTGGACTCACAGAAAACTCGTTTCGACTTTACCCACAACAAACCTTTAAGTTCGGAAGAAATTCGTCAAATTGAAGATTTGGTCAACGAACAAATTGCTATGGCCCACGACGTGAAGGTCGAAATCATGTCGCCGAAAGAAGCGCAAGCTAAAGGAGCCATGGCCTTATTCGGAGAAAAATACGGCGACCAAGTACGTGTTCTTACGATGGGCGATTTTTCATGCGAACTGTGCGGCGGCACTCACGTGAAAAACACGTCACAAATTCGCCTGTTTAAAATCGTATCTGAAGCCGGCGTCAGCGCCGGAGTTCGTCGTGTTGAAGCCATCACTGGTGACGGAGCTGTTCGCTATGCGATGAGCGCTATCACACATTTTGATGATGCTTTAGCAGCTGCAGGATTACAAAAAAGCCCGCACTATTTAAAACATCTTGAAGCAACAGGTGAAACTGCCACTTTGGCTAACCGTGTGGAAGCTTTCAAAGAGCAAATCAAACACATGGAAAAAGAAGTCAAAAAACTTCAAGGCGGTCAAATCAACGTCGACGATCTGGCAGCGAAAGCTTTGAACTTTAAAACGAAGTCAGGTGTTGCCGCGAAGTTAGTTTTAGCAGATGTCGCTTTGGATGACAGAGCAGTGCTTGCCGAAGTCACTGACCATTTGAAAAACAAAATTCAAAGTGGTGTTGTGGTCGTTGTCGGTCAAGGCGATGGATCACATCCAATTATCATCAGTGTATCTAAAGAATTGAATGCAGATGCCAAAGCTGGAGATCTTCTTAAAGAGGTCGCAGCGGTGATGGGCGGTAAAGGTGGCGGCAGACCAGACTTCGCCCAAGGAGCAGCTCCGAATCGCGCAAGCCTGCCGCAGGCTTTCGACAAAGTAAAAACCCTTTTAGGTGTTTAAGTTTTAAAGATCACAATAAATCAAAAAAAGCGCTCTTACTTACGAGAGCGCTTTTTTTGTTTCAAAATCCCTTATCCTTAGCGGAAAGAACGATACCAAATGGAATTATCTGTTCCGCGCACAAAGCTCATGACATGATTCTGACCTGACGAGTTCGCACTCGGTCCTGAAGTTAAACCTCCACCTAAAGATTCCCAAGTGGACCATGCGCCACTAAACCACAGGTGCCACAAGGCATTGTCGGTACCACGAGCAAACACATCTAAACGACCATTGCCCCAAGAGGCAACGTCAGGTGATGACGTCAACTGACCGCCTAAAGATTCCCAAGCCGACCAACCTCCGGCAAACCATTTGTGCCAAAGAGCATTGTCGCCACCGCGAACAAACACATCAATGCGTCCCGCGCTCCATGAAACAGCAGCAGGATCGGAAGTTAAATATCCCCCCAAAGATTCCCATGCAGACCACGAGCTGCCACTAAGCCAACGATGCCAAAGGGCATTGTCTGTACCACGCACAAAAACATCTAGTCGGGAACCTGACCACGTCGACACAGCGGGCCCCGAAGTCAACACTCCCCCCAGCGAAGTCCACGCGGACCAACTTCCGGAAAAGCTTCTCGTCCATAAAGCATTGTCAGTGCCCCTTGCAAACACGTGAATACGTTCCCCCCGACAAGCAGCGGCTGGAGAAGACGTAAGCACTCCGCCTAAAGAAGTCCACGCGGACCAATTGTAACCATCCCAGTGACGGAACCACAGGGCATTGTCTGTGCCACGCACAAAGACGATTGTGCGAAATCCAGGGCGAGAGCACGAAGCGGGATCCGATGTCGCAACACCACCGATACTTGACCAATCAGACCAGCGCGGTGGTGCGGGATCTTCATGTAGTGGGCTAAATACGGACGAAGGATCTCTGGCCGTATCCGTTGCGATGGCGCGAACGGAAAGGGCCGCTCCTGCTAAAATTGACATTAAAAACAAAACCATTTTAGTACGCATATCATCCTCCTAAGTCATTGCGTTTTGGTTTCGTTCTCAAAATTATCACTGGCACAAAAGTTAGCCAGATGAATCTTTACCTTGTGCTAAAAGGCTGTTGGCAAAAATGTCCGAAAAAAATCCTTAATAACCTAGGCGATTTGGTAGCAGAAATGCGAGTTCACTTGAAATAAAAAAAGCGCTCTACAGGAGCGCTTTCGTTTGTTAGAAATTTAAATTTTAAAATTATTTATTATTCAGCACATTCCATCTGATCCCAGTGCTGCTTCACAAAATCAAGATAGGCTTTGAAAATGTCCGTTGCGGCGCCACAAAGATCTTTGCGACCACGCCCACAAGAGTCTAACTCTTCGCCTAAGTTCAAACGCTTTTCATTAACAAATAAAGATGCATATCCCGCTTTATATCTCATCGCGCACTGTTCAGCAGCTGAGCTCGCTGCTTCACAGACACTTGATCCACCTAGGATGGTTTTAAGTTCCTGCAAGTGTTCTGAGCTTAAGCAACGTTTTTCCAATAATGAGTTCTTGTCATCGACAGCTTGGATTTCGCCGCTATTTACAGAGATCACCAAACGGTAAATTTCTCCGGCTTTTTGCTGGACCGAAAAATCATTAACTACATTTGGAATTTCAACATAGGTTACTTTGCCGACGCTCTTGTCG
>CAMLMF010000164.1 GCA_946480995.1 uncultured Bdellovibrio sp.
AAAAGCCGTGACTGGCCAGGTTACTATGACCGCGTCTGCTCTTTGGATTACAAAGACTGTATGCGCGCTGGAAAAAGCAAGTACTTCCTTAAACTGCAAACTGAATTCACGTTGGGACCTAGAGACCCAGAGACAAACTATTTCACCATGAAAAACGTTGTCGTAAAACGTGAGTCTCCAGTGATGGAAGCGTACAATCGCACTCTGCCTAAACTTCCTTATGTGAAGTGTCAGGAGTAATCTGTGAAAATATCTGCGTTGTTAGTCGCTTTCGCTTTTTCTGTTGGCGTCGCCCCTTTTAGTTTTGCGGACGTTTCCGTAAAAACCGGAGGTGGCGGTGGAAATTCCGGCAGTCCTCAAGAGGCCTTGTTTCTTTGCAACGCAGGCATTTCCCATCCTCGTCCAACCGTTACACCACGTCGTGACTGCACCACTCAAGGCGAAGACTGTGTCACGGAAACGACATATGATCCGGCTCGCGGCAGTGACTTTCTGCGTGTCAATGGCTATCAAACTTTAGTGGCACCAGCAACAGGTCGCGCGGTTGTGGCATCCAACGAACAGCAATGGTTTACCAACATCACAGACCTTAACGTCAATCTAGCAAGCGAAGCCTATGGCACAACCTACAACTTAGACTTCTGTTATCGCGGTCCGGTTCCTTACTATAAGAAGGACAAAAAAAAGGGCTGCGCTGAAGGACAAACTGAAGAGGGCGGATATTGCTATGGCGACCCTGGTAAAATTGATCCGAAGAAACCACCTGTGGATCTTTCTGAAGGACTTTATAACCTAGGCACTTTCCTTTCGGCTATGGGCAATGCTTACCTTGGCAACTCACAGCTTAAAGGTCGTTTTAACTATGTTTGTTCTTTTCGCAGCGCCAAAGGCGGCGGCGGTCGCAGTGCTGAAGAGCTTTCTGATCCTTCTTTAAGCCTAGGCAATGTTGGTGGTCAGTATTCTTCTTTGGGTTCCATGTCGATGTTTACGACACAACTGAACACTTCGGCAAAAATGGTTCCTCGTTTCTGTTTGATTCGCTTTGAGTTTAAAGAAATTACGGCCGATCAAAGAAAGTATCTTTCTGACAATGCCGAAGTAACAATCGGCATCGACATCCAAAAAGTATCTGGCCCTGAAGACGAAGAAGAAGCAGCCGCGACTCCGGAGACAGTACCGTAATGAAATCCTGGTTCTGGCTGGCCGCGACACTAGTTTTAACTAGTGCAGCTCCCTCCTGGGGAGCTGTTTGGGATGCGACTCGCATGTGGACTGCGGCGGACGACGTCGCGTTCGCCCAATATATCGAAAAAGATTTTAACGAAGACATTTTTAGCAATCCGGCGTCGCCCTTTTACGGAATTAAAACCGATTGCGCTGATGCGGTTTATGCCGCGCGAATTATTTTTTCTGCACGCCAGGGACTGCCCGTTAAGTTTTCTGATCCAACAAAAAGCGGCAGCTATATCACGGAAAGAATGTCGCGCTGGGATTCTTTGCCTGAACAAGAGCGCGTGCTGCGTTTTATTGACTACGTTGCTGATCTTGGATCGACATACACATTAGAATTAGACTCTTATCCCGTAGATATTTCTTTAGAGGCTTTTCGCCCCGGCATTATCTTTTTAAGCCCGCACCTTAGCGACGCAGAACAAAGAGCCACAGGCTTTCGCGGCGGTCATGCTGAATATGTTAAGTCCGTTGCTGATACGGGCTTTGTTGAAGTGATTTCTTCGACGTCTCCCCGCTTAGTACGGACGTTAAGTGTAAGTAAGAACCCCTATATGGCCCCTCTTTTAACTCGGGGTGGTTACCGCGCTTTGAAAAAGCCCCAAGACTATGGCGTGCGCAATACAGAGCTACCTTATTACAACTTAAAACAATTTGAAATTGGCGACTGGGCTCCGCTAAAAATCATTTCGCGCAAACAGATCTTCCAGTGGCATGAAGAAATCCGTCGCACTTTACGTACGCGCATTCCCTCTTTTGATGAACGCGTGGACATTGTTACGGACAGCATTTGCAGCTTATTAAAAACCCGCGCGGTGCTGGTGTACCAAGGGTGGTCTATCGTTAGCAAAAATGATCGACGCTGCCTGACTGGGGACCTGCAGGACGAGTTTTCAACAGACAGTCGTGACCGCCGTATTCGTGATGCCTATTTACAAGTCCACGACCTCTATGATTGGAAGAAACGCACGTCTCCGGAAGAGTCGATCGCTGGCAATGTCAGCGACGCCCAGGACAAGCTGACTGCTTGCTCGATTCAACACTGGCCGGGACGCTCTATTACAGCGTGGGAAGTTTACCGCCGGGTTATGGCGAACATGTTGGTGTCTTCTGCGGACTATGCCCCCGCTGTTCGCTGGGGTGAACGCCCTGCTGACCGCAAGGATTGCCGCTAGTTTTCTCTGGGCATAGCTCTTGCTTTGGCTCTGTCCATGGCTAAAATCAGTCTTCAAAACTCGTTTAAAAGCATTTCATCGTCGAAGCTTTCGACAAAGTTTCTTATTGCGCCCGTATTGTCCTTAGGAGCTTTGTATTCGCCCCTGGCTATTGCGTCCCCCGAGGGATCGAACTGTGCGGACAGATCGGTCGTCTTAGGATTTAGTGGTGATATCCTCGTACACGATGCTCTTTATAAATCGATTTTAGACAAGCAGAGCTTCATTCCTTTATGGAGCCCGGTGGTGCCGTTGTTTAAAAAAGCCGATTATATGGTGGTTAATCTTGAAGGCCCGACAGCAATGGGGATTACAAAAGATTTAAAAGACCTCGGCGACGTCGGTTTTACTTATGATCGAAACGTATATTCGGGAACTAATTTTCTCTTTAATTTTCACCCACAAGTTTTAACAGATTTGCAGAACTCCGGTGTCGATCTGGTTTCGAATGCCAACAATCACTCCTTAGATCGCGGTTCGATTGGCATCAACCGTACCGTCGAAGCGGCAGAGTCATTGAATGTGCCGGTGGTGGGTATTAAGCACACCCAAGCCACGGCCCCATTGAACTATTATGTTGCGAATATACAAGGCTATCGGGTGGCTTTTATCTCTTGCACTGAAATGACTAATGGTTTTGTCGATAAAAAGAAGCAACTGCTTTACTGCTATCAGGATGCCGCGCAAATTGAAAAAGAAATTCGCGAACTCAGTGCTCGCGGCGATGTCGATGGTGTGATCGTGATGCCACACTGGGGAACTGAATACAAAGCCACACCCGACAAAGCACAAAGAGCCCATGCGCAAAGATTTTTAGAAGCTGGAGCTTTGGCGATCATCGGTTCCCATCCCCATGTTTTACAGCCCGTCGAACACGTGACGACAAGCGATGGCCGCAAAGCTATTGTGGCATATTCGATGGGCAATTTCTTGGCTTATCAAAAAGATTTGAATCGTAAAACAGGAGCTGTGCTGTATTTACGCTTGCAACGCAAACCCCAAGGGCAAGTGCAGTTGATGAGCACATATTATACGCCAACCTATCGCGACGCCTTACAGGTTCTTCCGGCTACAAAAAAATACTTTCAAGCAGCGCGAGACCATGCCGCAGAGTTCTTTACTCAAGAAACTTTAGTGGAAACCTCTGAGCAAATCTGTGATTAAGAGTTTCACTGCCCCGATGGCAGTGAAACAGGCCCACTTCTGCAAAGAGAAAACTTCTGTGTCTTTTACAACGTAATTTGTTCTTGTTCCTTCGGCCACAAACGATCTTTCAAGTCATCGCCAGTCACCGTGCCAAGGTCTTTGCAGACAGTTCTGACAACACAGGCGGCGAGAGACTTTGTCAGCACTCCACGCAGGCGTCCTAAAAAATGAGGATCGGCGACAAGGACTAGCTCTGCAAAGCTTTGTTTCTGTCGCGACAACTCTAGATAGTCGGCAATCTTTTTGGCGAATTCCTGTGCAATACGTTCTGTGGGTGATTCTTGCTTTTCCAGTCCCGACGCATGCGACGGAGCCCCAGAAAAAACACCGGGCTTGTCAGCATTGATGTCTTGCGCCTTGAGGCGGCCGCGAGGATTTTCAAGTTTCGTGACGAATTCGACATCGGAATTTTTTGTATTATCATAACTGAAGATTTTTGCTTCTGTTCTATGTGCCACGATGATCCATGTTTTCATGTTCGTCCTCTTTTCCTTCACAATGATGAGTTTCCGCAATGATCGTAAACAATCCTCTTAAGTATAAAAGCACTTTACAGGCGTCACAACATGACACCTGACACTGGACTGTTAAATGACTTTTTGAGTTCACTCTGCCTGCGCGAGAAAATGAATCCTTCATTCACCAGGAGGTGGACTTTGATGGATAAAATGACTCACGAGGATCTGCTAAGACTGACTTCGGTACAAGACGGACCCTGCATATCAATCTATATGCCAGCATTACCAAGTAAAACTCTGCAAATTGAATACGATGCTTTGGTTCGTCGTGCCCACCATTTATTAAGCCATGACAAACGCGAAGAATTGCGCGTGGAACTGATGACTCATCTTTATGACTTTAATCCCCACAACTATATAAGCAGCCAAGAAAAAGGGCTGGCACTTTTTGTAAATAAACATTGGCACAGCTATTTTCCTGTCACCCATGATCTGCCGTCAAAGGTGGTGGTTGCAGATTCGTTTCATCTGAAACCTTTATTAGAGGACCTGCAGAAAGAGCACGTCTTTAATATCTTAGTCCTGACTGCGAACGAATGCGTGTTCTTAAATTGCGATGGCGATAAAGCTGCAGAGTCTCACACCTTCTTCCTCCACCAGGGGCAGCACAGCAACAGTATTCACTGGCGCCACCAAGACGAGAGCGAGGATGTGCAGATTCCCCATCTTAAATCTCACTTGCGCGGACGTGGGTTGCAAGATTCACAATTTAAAAAGAAAAATAGCGTGAAACTTTTCCTGCGCTGGATCGAAGAAAAAATCAAAAAAGACGCTGGCTACAAGACATTGCCATTATATGTGTTTACTAGTGACACTTTATATTTGGCCTATAAAGAGATTTCGTCGCACCCTTCGCCAACACTTTCACCTATTGATACCACCAAGGGATTGCCACGCACAGAGTCCTTACTTCACCTAGCCAATGCACAAATTCAAAAAAATTCTATGAAGCACAAGTCTGTGTCTGCCGCGGAAATGGCCGAACTGTCGAATCAGAAAAAAGTCGTGGATGATATTTTGAGAATTTCCAAAGCAGCTCTGAGCGGCAGAATTAAAACTCTCTTTTTACGGGACAACATCGAAATCTGGGGACAGCTGCATCGCAAGAGCGGTCAGCTGACGATGCATGAAAAGCAGATGGATTCAAAAGACGACGATATCTTAGATGACATTGCCTGCGAAGTGATTCGCCATGGGGGCGAAGTCATGGTCCTGACCACCAAAGACATGCCGACGGGTTCCCCTGTCGCTGCTATTTTTAATCAGTGATACATATTATAGAACAACAGTCCTTGCCCTAAAGAGGCTTGGGCTGTTTCTATTTTTTGAATTTGCAAGGCTTGCATATAACCTAAGACCAAAGCCAAATTGGAAATATCAGAAATTTTATAATCGCTCGTGATTTCGTCATCGCGTAAGAACACTCGTTCACGCAAGGTTTTATCCAGCTCAGCTTGCGTAAACTCTGCAGAGCCCTTCTTTGTTTGCCTTTGCACAGACATGGACAAAACGCCCCCTACACCAATCCAACGCGCAGTCGTTGCTTCTTTTTTGAAGAAATCAGAGACATGTGTGTAAGCATGATTTTTCGCAATTTGTAAGGCCGCATCCTTATTCGCGCCGATAGGGTTCGGCGATGACACTAGCTTTGGATCCTTAAACTGTAAAACTTCTAAAATTTTATTTTTAAAACTGACAGAGGCCAAATCCCCTTGGAAGACATGGGTTGTTTTACCGCGCAGAGCATACATCTGCATGGACCCGCCCCCGATATCCCAGACGATGATTGGATCTTTCACTGAAAGATTTTTTTGTGCAATGGCAGACCAGAACCCCAGCTCTGCTTCTTTTTCTTGCGAAATGATCTGCACCGGGACTTGCAAAACTTTGCCTATGCGCGCGATCACTTCAGGACCATTTTTAGCGCTACGAAACACAGCTGTGGCAATACCTTGAATTTTTTTAACATCGTGGGCCTGCATCTTCTGCAACATACTTTGAA